>NZ_JAVRBF010000543.1:0-315 GCF_032436805.1 Streptomyces sp. P17
CGAGGCCAGGCTGATGCAGTTCGCGGCCTATGGGGCGCCCGCCCCGGCGGCGGGCACGGATTTCCGCATCGCCTCCTGGGCGCTGGTCATGACCCCCACGGAACAAGAAGAGGTGCGCGCAGCTCTGGCGCGTCTGGGCTTTGCGCCGGGGCACGACACAGGGACCGTTCGTCGCGCGGCCGTCATCGCCTTCCAGCGCGATTACGGGCTGACGCAGGATGGCATCATCGGGCGCGCCACGCTGTCCACCCTTCAACGGGCGCTTGATGCGCGGGCGAAAGCGCCTGCGGCAGCGGGCTTTGCCGGGGCCGGCGG
>NZ_JAVRBF010000544.1:0-315 GCF_032436805.1 Streptomyces sp. P17
CCTATGCTCAGGTATTTGCCAATGAGGAGGGTCTGGATAATGAGTATGGAATGCCGCCTAACACGGTTACAGCAGGCGTCCTTGGGGGTGATGAGGACGAAATCGCTGACGTGGTCAACGACTATGTCGCCCCCGGCGTTACCATGTACGGTAACACGATCATCAACATCGACATAGACGGATATTGCCGCGCTATAAAATTTGTACGGCCTGTAGAGATTGAAATCTCAATGAGGGTTTTTGTAAAGCTGGATGCTACCAACCGGGGTTGTCCGGCCCCGTCCCCTTCGGCTATCGCATCGGCTTTGCTCACGT
>NZ_JAVRBF010000545.1:0-314 GCF_032436805.1 Streptomyces sp. P17
CCATACGCCCGCTCCTTTATTGAAGGGCGTGCGTATGGACTATGACTGCCTATTCAAAACTGCTTGAAGCTTTTCCTGCCAACCCGAAAACCTGGCTAATCACCGGCGTGGCCGGTTTTATCGGCTCCAACCTGCTGGAGCATCTGCTTAAGCTGAACCAGCGTGTCGTCGGGCTGGATAACTTTGCCACGGGGTTCCAGCACAACCTGGATGAAGTGCAAGGGCAGGTTTCAGCCGAGCAGTGGGCGGGCTTCACCTTTATCGAAGGGGACATCCGTAACCTGGAGGATTGCCAAAAGGCCTGTAAGAACGTG
>NZ_JAVRBF010000546.1:0-312 GCF_032436805.1 Streptomyces sp. P17
GCTTCATCCCAAGTTCGTTGCAACCCAATCCTAAAGCTGCATCAACTGTATATTTGATTAGATCCACGCCGGTTGAGTAGCGGATGACTTCCGGTATCAGGCAGCCACCGTTCCTTGGGCCTAATTCCAGGAAGTAGAACTTGCCGTCTTCAGAAAACACGAAGTCGAAGTTCAGCGCTCCCATTTTCATATCCAACAGTGTCAATAGACGCTGGGATTCTGCATGAGCAACTTCCAGCAGATGATCGGCATGTGATGTCGGGAACGTCTGGCCGATAGGCACCAAACCATTACATAGTATGTCGAAGTGCT
>NZ_JAVRBF010000547.1:0-312 GCF_032436805.1 Streptomyces sp. P17
GTCAAAGACGGGCTAGCAGAGTGTTTTCAGTACCAAACGTGAGTCAATCTGTTGCTGTTCGTTGTAGGAAGATCACTCCAGGAGAACGTGAGCCGAGTCAAGGCCCTCCCACCATCATGTCTGAAACAGCATGGACTAAATTGCGAGGGGAGCGGAATATTGATGATGAAGGTTTTGATAATTTGATTGGAGGGAGGAAACCCCCGTTAAATGTCAATGGTGCTTTTGTTAAGAATTTTCGGCCTGTAATTCTAGCTCTTGAAATCAAGGCAACGGATAATCTCTCAGGGATGATTGATAATTTAAATGCTG
>NZ_JAVRBF010000050.1:0-65786 GCF_032436805.1 Streptomyces sp. P17
GCTCCCACATGATCCGGTCGATCACCCGAGCAGCACGATGTCGGCCGCCTCGAACTCCACCCCGACCGCCTCCCCGACCTCCGGCGCCTCCCTGAGCGCACACGCCGCCTCCAACCGGGGGGCGTCCTCGGGTTGCAGGTGCACGGCGACATGGGTGCCCTTGAAGGTCCGCGCGGCCACCGTGCAGCGCAGGCCCTGGTCGGCCGCCACCAGGCGGACCCCGGCGGGCCGGACGAGGAGCGTGCGGCTGCCCTCGGCGGTGTCGTCGGGCACCGGCAGCTTGCCCCAGGGTGTGTCGGCGGCCTGCCCGGTGACCGTCGCCGGGACCACGTTGTCGAAACCGAGGAAGCGGGCCACGAACTCGTCCGCCGGCCGCTGCCACACATCCAGTGGCGTACCCGCCTGGGCGATCCGCCCGTCCCGCATCACCACGACCCGGTCGGCGAGTGCGAAGGCCTCGCCCTGGTCGTGCGTCACGGCCAGCACGGTCGTGCCCAACTCAGTGAACAGCTCCCGCAGTTCCACCACCAGCCGCTCCCGCAACGAGCGGTCGAGCTGTCCGAGCGGCTCGTCGAGCATCAGCAGCCGGGGCCTGGGCGCCAGCGCACGGGCCAGCGCCACCCGCTGCTGCTCGCCGCCGGAGAGGGCCGCGACGGCCCGGCCGGCGGCCCCCGGAAGTCCGACGAGATCGAGCAACTCCTGGACCCGGTCGGCCTGTTGCCGCTTCGACGCCCCGTGCATCCGCAGCCCGAAGGCAACGTTCCCGCCCACGTCCCGCTGCGGAAAGAGCTGGTGGTCCTGGAACATCAGCCCCACCCCACGCCGGTGCGCGGGGATGCCGTTCTGGTCACGCCCGTCGAGCAACACCCGCCCGGAGTCGAGGGGTTGCAGACCGGCGACCGCCCGCAGCAGCGTCGACTTGCCACTGCCGCTGGGCCCGAGCACGCACACCACCTCGTGCTCGGCGACCGACAGATCCACGGCGTCGAGCACGGCCCGCCCGCCGAACCGCACGGTCGCGTTCTCCAGGCTCAGCAGCATCAGAACTCCCCCGTCCGATCGGTCCGCAGCCGCTCCAGCACCAGCAGCGCCACCGCGCACACCACCATCAGAATCGTCGAAAGGGCCATCGCCTGGCCGTAGTTGAGCTGCCCGGCCCGCCCGAGCAACTTGGCCACGGCGACCGGCAGCGTCGGATTGTCCGGCCGCGCGATGAACACGGTCGCCCCGAACTCCCCCAGCGATACGGCGAAAGCGAACCCGGCCGCGATCAGCAGAGCTCGCCGCACCAAGGGCAGATCCACCTCCCGCCACACCCGCCACGGCGACGCCCCGAGCACGGCCGCGGCCTCCCGCAACCGGTGATCGACGGCTCGCAGCACCGGCAGCATGGTCCGTACGACGAACGGCACCCCGACCAGCGCCTGCGCGAGCGGCACCAGGATCCAGCTGGCCCGCAGGTCCAGCGGCGGCTCGTCCAGGGCGATCAGAAAGCCGAATCCGACGGTCACCGCGGACACCCCGAGCGGCAGCATCAGCAGCGCGTCGAATCCCCGTACGAACCGGCCCGCGTCCCGCCGGGTCAGCGCGGCGGCGGCGAGGCCTCCGATCAGCACGGCGATGGCGGTGGCGACGACGGCGTAGGACAGCGAGTTGCCGATCGCATCGATCGGCGGGACCAGGAAGACTCCGCCGTCGGCGGAGGTCAGCGCCCGGTAGTAGGCGAGGTCGGGGGCGCCGAGGGACCGCTGCACCAGCACGGCGAGCGGCAGCAGAAGCAGTACGGCGATGGTGGCGAGGACCCCGGCCAGCAGCGCCCACTGCCCGGCCCCGCGCGGCCGGCGCGCGGTCTGCGAGGCGTCCACCAGACGCAGGGCGGTCTCCCGCCGCCGTACGGTCCAGGCGTGCAGGGCGAGGATTCCGCCGACGGCCGCGAACTGGACGATCGTGAGGACCGCGGCCGTGGACAGGTCGAAGATCTCGGAGGTCTGGCGGTAGATCTCCACTTCGAGGGTGGAGAAGGTCGGGCCGCCGAGGATCTGCACGACACCGAAGGAGGTGAAGGTGAACAGGAAGACCATCAGGGTGGCGGCGGCCACGGCCGGGCCGAGCGCCGGGAGGGTGATCTGCCGCCACGCCGTCAAGCGCGACGCCCCGAGCATCCGCGCCGCCTCCTCCTGCCGAGGGTCGAGCTGCGCCCAGAGCCCTCCGACGGTGCGCACGACGACCGCGTAGTTGAAGAAGACATGCGCCAGCAGGATCGCCCATACGGTCGTGTCCAGCCGTACGCCCCACAACTCGTCGAGCAGTCCGCCGCGCCCGACGAGCGCCAGGAAGGCCGTACCGACGACGACCGTCGGCAGCACGAACGGCACTGTCACCACGGCCCGCAGGATCTGCTTGCCGGGGAAGTCGAAGCGGGCGAACACATACGCGCCGGGCAGCGCGATCAGCAGGGTCAGCGCGGTGGAGGCGAGGGCCTGCCAAGTGGTGAACCACAGGACGTGCCGGATGTCCGGCTGGCTCAGGACATCCCCGATCCGGCCGAGCTGCCATCCCCCGTCGACCCGCAGACCGCGCGCGACGATCGCGGCGACAGGGTAGGCGAAGAAGACGCCGAAGAACGCGACGGGCAGGGCCATGAGGCCCAGCCGCGCCGCATGCCTGGTCCGGCCGGCTACTTCAGTACGAGCGAGGTCCACGACTTGACCCACTCATCGCGATACTCGGCGATCTTGGCGGGGTCCATGGTCTGCGGGTCCTTGGCCGCGGGCCCGTACGTGGTGAACTCCGCGGGCACGCTCGCCTCCTCGACCACGGGGTAGACGAACATGTTCAGCGGCATGTCCTCCTGGAATTTCTTGCTGACCAGGAAGTCGATCAGCGCCTTGCCGCCCTCGCTGTTCTTGGCGTTGCTCAGCAGGCCCGCGAACTCGATCTGCCGGAAGCAGGTGCCCTCCGCGACCCCGGTGGGAGCGGTCGTCGGCTTCGGGTCGCCGTAGATCACCTCGGCGGGCGGCGAGGAGGCGTACGACACGACGAGCGGCCGGTCCGCCTTCGCGGCCTTGCCACCGGCGGAGCCGGAGAACTCCTCGTTGTAGGCCTGCTCCCAGCCGTCGACCACCTTCACGCCGTTGGCCTTGAGCTTCTTCCAGTAGTCCGGCCAGCCGTCGTCGCCGTACTGCGCGGCGGTGCCGAGCAGGAAGCCGAGTCCTGGTGAGGAGGTGGATGCGTTCTCGGTGACCAGGAGGTTCTTGTACTCGGGCCTGATCAGGTCGTCGAGGGAGGCCGGCGGGGTCAGCTTGCGGTCCTCGAAGTACTGCTTGTCGTAGTTGACGCAGATGTCGCCGTAGTCGACCGGCGTGACCCGGTGCTCGCCCTTGTCGAGCTGGAAGCCGGCGTCGATCTGTTCGAGGCCCTTCGCCTCGTACGGCTGGAAGAGCCCGTTGTCGAGCGCCCGGGACAGCAGGGTGTTGTCGACGCCGAAGAAAACGTCACCCTGCGGGTTGTCCTTGGTGAGGATGGCCTTGTTGACGGCCTGCCCGGCGTCGCCGTCCTCCAGGACCTTGACCTTGTAGCCGGACTCCTTCTCGAAGGCGGCGAGGACGTTCTTGGAGACGGCCCACGAGTTGTGGCTCACGAGGGTGACAGTCCTGGAGCCGCCGGCGGACTCGCCGTCGCCGGACGACCCGCACGCGGACAGCACGACGAGACCGAGGCCGACGAAGGCAGCCAGATGCTTCTTGTTGTTCACGGTGATGACCGAACTTCCTACCCAGAATGACCTGGGCGAGGTTCAGAGGGTCTGCGGCCCGATCGCCGCACTCTCAGCGCTGTCGCGCTCCCCTGTCGGATATTGAAGATGTACGTACGACGATCAGACTACCGCTCGGTGGCCGCGAGCTGACCACAGGCCCCGTCGATCTCCTGACCACGGGTGTCCCGGATCGTCACCGGCACGCCGTGGGCGGCGATGGCCTCGACGAAGGCCTTCTCGTCCTCGGGCCGGGAGGCGGTCCACTTCGAGCCCGGAGTCGGGTTCAGCGGAATCAGGTTCACATGCACGGGCCTGCCCTTGAGCAGCCGCCCGAGCCGGTCACCGCGCCAGGCCTGGTCGTTGATGTCCCGGATGAGCGCGTACTCGATGGACAGCCGGCGTCCGGACTTGGCGGAGTACTCGAACCCTGCGTCGAGGACCTCGCGGACCTTCCAGCGGGTGTTCACGGGGACGAGGGTGTCGCGCAGTTCGTCGTCGGGCGCGTGCAGCGAGATCGCGAGCCGGCACTTGAAGCCCTCGTCGGAGAACCGGTTGATGGCCGGGACGAGACCGACGGTGGAGACGGTGATGCCACGCTGGGACAGCCCAAGGCCGTCGGGCTCCGGATCGGTGAGCCGCCGGATGGCACTCACGACCCGGTTGTAGTTGGCGAGCGGCTCGCCCATGCCCATGAAGACGATGTTGGACAGCCGAGCCGGCCCGCCGGGGACCTCCCCGTCCCGCAGGGCCCGCATCCCGTCGACGATCTGATGGACGATCTCGGCGGTGGACAGATTCCGGTCCAGCCCGGCCTGCCCGGTGGCACAGAAGGGGCAGTTCATCCCGCACCCGGCCTGCGAGCTGATGCACATGGTGACCCGGTCCGGGTACCGCATCAGCACGGACTCGACGAGCGTCCCGTCGAACAGCCGCCACAGCGTCTTACGGGTGGTCCCCTCATCGGTCGACAGATGCCGTACGACGGTCATCAGCTCGGGGAACAGCTCCTCGCGCAGCTTGCCGCGCGCCCCGGCGGGGATGTCGGTCCACTGCTCGGGGTCGTGGGTGTACCGCGCGAAGTAGTGCTGCGAGAGCTGCTTGGCACGAAACGGCTTCTCCCCGACCGCCGCGACGGCGTCCTTACGCTCGGCGGGCGAAAGATCGGCAAGGTGCCGCGGCGGCTTCTTGACTCCGCGCGGGGCGACGAATGTGAGTTCTCCGGGCTTAGGCATGGCCGTACCAGTGTCGCAGATCGATTGACCAGGCCCTCCCACCCGGCAATACCACCCCGGGCGGCCGCCTGCAGACTGCCGAAGAAGGTGAGGACGGCTTCCAGGATCCGGCTCCGGCGGCGGTGCGCCTTGCCGCAGTAGCGGCGTCTGCGGAGGCGTCCGGGCGGCTGCGGGACCGGTGCCTCACACCACTTGCAGCACACTTCCGCACGCTGGCGGCGCCTCGGAAACAGATGTAGCCGACCCGGGGGCGGACCTTGGCGACCGCCCGCGGGACCGGTCCGCCGAAAGGACCTACGCCGTGGTCCCCTCCAGCCTCTCCTTGAGGAGTGCCTCGTCCCTCGGAAGCTCCTTGCGGACCTGGGGACGGACGACGAGGGGCACCAGGACCTTGCCCAGACCGTGTCCTTCGAAGTCGATCTCTATCGTCACGCGGGAGCGACGGCCGTCGTCGAGCGGCTCGATCGAACCGTGGGTACGGGGCCGCACGGGCCCCGTGACCCCGTGCAGATCCCAGCTGCGCGCCGGGACGAGGTCGTCGAACTCCACGGTCATCGGGATCTCACGGTTGCCGATACGGCGCGTGACCCGGACCTGGGAACCGGGGTGCAGGGGCCCCTCTTCGAGCGGCTCCGCCTTGACGGCGCTCAGCTGCCATTCGGGCAGGTGGGAGGGGTCGGTGATATACGCGTAGACGTCTTCGGGCGTGCAGTCGACGTCGATGGATTCTCGGATGACGGACATGGTTGAACTCCCTTTTTGAGGGCGTACACCCAAATCGTCCCACCGGACCGCCCGACTGAACAGGCGAGCCCCCGCCGAGGCGGGGGCTCGTCCAGGACGGATACGACGCTCAGCCGGATCCGACGAACAGCACGAGCAGCAGCCAGACGACCGGCGCCGTCGGCAGCAGCGAGTCCAGGCGGTCCATGATGCCGCCGTGCCCCGGCAGCAGCGTGCCCATGTCCTTGATGCCGAGGTCACGCTTGATCATCGACTCGCCGAGGTCGCCCAGCGTGGCGCTGCCCGCCACCGCGAGGCCGAGCACGAGGCCCTGCCACCAGGCGCCGTCGTCGATCAGGAACTGCATACACAGCGCGCCCGCGACCATGGCGAACGAAACCGCCCCCAGCAGCCCCTCGCGGGTCTTGCCGGGGCTGATGCGCGGGGCGAGCTTGTGCCTGCCGAAGCGCCAGCCGATCGCGTACGCCCCGGTGTCGCTGACCACCGTCAGCAGCAGGAACGTCAGCACCCGGGCCGGGCCGTCGTCGGCGGTGAGCATCATCGCGACGAAGGTCGCCAGGAACGGAACGTAGAAGGCCGCGAAGACGCCCGCGGTGACGTCCTTGAGGTAGCCCTCCGGCGGTTCCGTCATCCGCCAGACCAGGACGGCCAGCGCGGTCAGCGCCATCGCCACCCAGGCGCCCTCGGCGCCCCGGACGTAACCGGCGACGACCATCGCGGCACCGCCGACCGCGAGGGGCACGAGCGGCGCTCTGATGCCCTTGCGCTCGTCGAGCCGCCTGGTCAGCTCCCACAGACCCACGACGACGGCGACGGCCACGACGCCGACGAACACGGCCTTGTAGACGAACAGCGAGGCGACGATCACCGCGCCGAGCCCGATACCGACCCCTATCGCCGCACCCAGATCGCGCCCCGCGCTCTTCTTCTGCGGTCGGGGCGCAGGCTGCGGGGCGTCGTGCATGGGCTCCGGATTCTGCGGCGCGTTCCCGTGGGGCTGCGCCCGCGGCGTCTCGTCGCGGAACAGGGGGCCACTCAGCCGAGCGGCCCCCCGGTCGTCATCCTGGTCTCCGCCATACGACGGTACGTCGGGCACGATGGGCATGGGGCGAGTGTGCTGCGCCTCAGGCGCATCGTACGCGGGACCCGCCGGGGCAGCCCCCTGGACAGGCCCCTGGTCAGACGGCCCCCAGTACCCGGCTTGTGGCGGCGCTCCCCAGGAAGAGTCGTTCATCAGACCTCGAGCAGCTCCGCTTCCTTGTGCTTCAGGAGCTCGTCCACCTGCGCCACGTACTTGTGGGTGGAGTCGTCGAGCTCCTTCTCCGCCCGGCGGCCCTCGTCCTCGCCGACCTCGCCGTCCTTGATCAGCTTGTCGATCGCGTCCTTGGCCTTGCGGCGCACCGAGCGGATGGACACGCGCGCGTCCTCGGCCTTGCCCTTGGCGACCTTGATGTAGTCGCGGCGGCGCTCCTCGGTGAGCTCGGGGAACACCACACGGATGATGTTGCCGTCGTTGCTCGGGTTGACGCCCAGGTCGGAGTCGCGGATCGCCTGCTCGATGTTGCGCAGCGCGCTCTTGTCGAAGGGGGTCACGACCGCCATGCGCGGCTCCGGCACGGAGAACGAGGCCAGCTGGTTGATCGGCGTCGGCGCGCCGTAGTAGTCGGCCACGATCTTGTTGAACATCGCCGGGTGCGCACGGCCGGTGCGGATCGCGGCGAAGTCCTCCTTGGCGACCACGACGGCCTTCTCCATCTTCTCCTCGGCTTCAAGGAGGGTCTCTTCGATCACCACTTGCTCCTGCGTGTCTTGAGTAGGCCCGGCTGCGGTTCCTGAGGGGCGGCGGCCGGCTGCGTCGCGTCTTCTTCCTGCACGGTTCCCGACCCGCAGGACATTGTCCATCCCCCGGTCAGGGTCCGTAGGTCTTGCCTGTCAGTCCCGGCTGTCCTGGTCACCCACAAGCGTGCCGATCTTCTCACCCTTGACGGCGCGGGCGATATTGCCCTCCACCAGAAGCTCGAACACCAGGATCGGAAGCTTGTTGTCGCGGCACAGCGTGATGGCGGTGGCGTCGGCGACCCTGAGGTCCCGGGTGATGACCTCGCCGTAGCCGAGGGAGTCGAACTTGACCGCGTCCGGGTTGGCCTTCGGGTCGGAGTCGTAGACCCCGTCCACGCCGTTCTTGCCCATCAGCAGGGCTTCGGCGTCGATCTCCAGGGCGCGCTGGGCGGCGGTCGTGTCGGTGGAGAAGTACGGCATGCCCATACCGGCGCCGAAGATGACCACACGGCCCTTCTCCAGGTGGCGCACGGCGCGCAGCGGGATGTACGGCTCGGCGACCTGGCCCATGGTGATGGCGGTCTGGACCCGGCTGTCGATGCCCTCCTTCTCCAGGAAGTCCTGGAGGGCGAGGCAGTTCATCACGGTGCCGAGCATGCCCATGTAGTCGGAGCGGGCGCGGTCCATGCCGCGCTGCTGGAGTTCGGCGCCACGGAAGAAGTTGCCGCCGCCGATGACGACCGCGACCTGCGCGCCGTCGCGCACGACGGCCGCGATCTCGCGGGCGATCTTGTGCACCACGTCCGGGTCCACGCCCAGGCCGCCACCGCCGGAGAAGGCCTCTCCGGACAGCTTCAGCAGATACCGGCCGCGTACTTTGCCGTCGTCGCTCTTCTGGGCCTTGGTGGTCATGGAATTCTCAATTCTTTGAACGGGTCGCACATACGAAGAAGGCCACTGCCGATGGGAACTGGTTCGTGTCCCATGCGCGGCAATGGCCTCCTCGTCAGATCTGCTGTCGTCCGCCACACAAGTGACGGCGTACGCGGACGACTGCTGTCGACCCTATCGGGGTCGAGCGTCGATCGCGGTACGGACTCAGATGCCGACCTTGATACGCGTGAAGCGCTTCAGGGTGACACCGGCCTCGTCCAGGACCTTCTGGACGGACTTCTTGTTGTCGAGCGCGTACGGCTGGCCGAGCAGCGTGGCGTCCTTGAAGAAGCCGTTGAGGCGACCCTCGACGATCTTCGGCAGGGCGGCCTCGGGCTTGCCCTCGGCGCGGGTGGTCTCCTCGGCGACGCGGCGCTCGGACTCGACGACCTCGGCCGGGACCTCGTCCTTGGAGAGGTACTTCGGCGCGAAGGCGGCGATGTGCTGGGCGATGCCCTTGGCCAGCTCGGCGTCGGCCTTGTCCAGCTCGACCAGGACACCGATCTGCGGGGGCAGGTCGGGCATGGTGCGGTGCATGTAGGCGTAGACGAAACCGTCGGCGAACTGCGCGAAGCGGTCGAGGACGATCTTCTCGCCGAGGTTGGCGTTGGCCTCGTCCACGAACGCCTGGACGGTCTTGCCGGCCTCGATCTCGGAGGCGAGCAGGGCCTCGATGTCGGCCGGGGCGGTCTTGGCGACGTGCTCGGCGATCTGGTGGGCGACGGCCTGGAACTTGTCACCCTTGGCGACGAAGTCCGTCTCGCACTTCAGCTCGACCAGGACACCGGAGGTGTTGTCGTCGGCGATGAGGGAGACCACGGCGCCGTTCTCGGCGGAGCGGCCCTCGCGCTTGGCGACGCCCTTCTGGCCCTTGATGCGGAGCGCCTCGACGGCCTTGTCGACGTTGCCCTCGGCCTCGTCCAGCGCCTTCTTGCAGTCCATCATGCCGGCGCCCGTGAGCTCACGGAGCTTCTTGACGTCGGCGGCGGTGTAGTTCGCCATGAGTCTCGAAATCTTTCTCGAAGTCTGGAAGATCGAAGATCTGCGGAGTCTGCGATCCACATGTAGTCGCGGACCGACGACCCACCGCTGACCTACGGGTGAACGGCGGGGGCGGACTTGATGTCACCGCCCCCGCCGTCAACCCTGACGCTGACGGGTCAGGCCTGCTCGGCCTCGGCAGCCGGAGCCTCATCGGCGGCCGGAGCCTCGGCAGCGGCCTCGGCGGGCGCCTCGGCGGCGGCCTCGGCGGGGGCCTCAGCGGCGGCCTCGGCGGGGGCCTCGGCGGCAGCCGGAGCCTCCTCGGCCTTCTTCTCGCCCTCAAGCAGGTCGCGCTCCCACTCGGCGAGCGGCTCGCCCGCGGCCTTCTCGCCCTTGCCCTCCGTCGCCACACCGGAACGGGCGATGAGGCCCTCGGCGACGGCGTCGGCGATCACACGGGTGAGCAGGGTGACGGAGCGGATCGCGTCGTCGTTGCCCGGGATCTTGTAGTCGACCTCGTCGGGGTCGCAGTTGGTGTCGAGGATGGCGACGACCGGGATGTTGAGCTTCCGGGCCTCGCCGACCGCGATGTGCTCCTTCTTGGTGTCCACGATCCAGACGGCGCTGGGCACCTTCTGCATCTCGCGGATACCACCGAGGGTCTTCTCCAGCTTGGCCTTCTCACGCGAGAGGACCAGGAGCTCCTTCTTGGTCAGACCCGAAGCGGCGACGTCCTCGAAGTCGATCTGCTCAAGCTCCTTGAGGCGCTGCAGACGCTTGTAGACGGTGGAGAAGTTGGTGAGCATGCCGCCCAGCCAGCGCTGGTTGACGTAGGGCATGCCGACGCGGGTGGCCTGCTCGGCGATGGCCTCCTGCGCCTGCTTCTTCGTGCCGACGAACATGACCGTGCCGCCGTGGGCGACGGTCTCCTTGACGAACTCGTAGGCGCGGTCGATGTACGACAGCGACTGGAGCAGGTCGATGATGTAGATGCCGTTGCGCTCGGTGAAGATGAAGCGCTTCATCTTCGGGTTCCAGCGACGGGTCTGGTGACCGAAGTGGACGCCGCTTTCCAGCAGCTCCCGCATCGTGACGACGGCCATGGCCGTTCTCCTTGAGTTTCTCGGTTGTGCCGCGGATGCCGGACGGCTCCCGCGCCTGACGCCCACATGCGCCGTGCCACGAAGGACCGAGGAGCGCTGACACGGGTCGTTTTGTCGACCCGATGTCGGGGCGTGCGAAGTCGACCCGGTGACCCGGATCGCCAGAAGAAGTGTACGGGACCGAGAAGGCACCGGGTGACGCCGCTGTCCACAACCGGGGAGTGGTCCACAGATCACGCCATGATCGACGGTGGTGGCGCGAGTCTGTGGGCATGCGAGCGAAACGATGCGCGGGTACGGCGGTACTGGCGCTGACGACTTTGGTGCCGGGAGGGGCCGGGCCTGAGGCGCCCCTGTCTTTCACGGCGACGGACGCCGCCTCGGGCCGCCCGACGGCGGTGACCTGGCCGGTGCCCGGCCCCACGGTCCTGCGCGGCTGGGAGCCCCCGCCGACGCCCTATGCCAGAGGCCACCGAGGGGTGGACCTGGCAGCCCCGGCGGGCACTCCAGTACGAGCGGTGACGGCGGGCAGAGTGCTCTTCGCGGGGCAGGTGGCGGGACGAGGTGTGCTCTCCATCGAACTGAAGAACACCGGCGCCCCACCCCTCCGAACGACGTACGAGCCGATCGACCCGGAGGTGACGAAGGGAGACGAGGTGAGGGCAGGCCAGGTGGTCGGCACGGCGAGTGGCCCTGCGTCCCACTGCGCGGCGGCATGCGTCCACTGGGGCCTGCTGCGGGACGACACCTACCTGAACCCCTTGTCCCTGCTGAACAGGGGACCGTCGAGACTGCTGCCGGTGCTGGGAGTACCGCTCCCGTGAAGCCGACGTTCCGGCCCTAGGGGGTGTTTTGAAAGTCCCGCACAGCACCCACGGCGCCCGGCACGCACCCTCGCCGCACCGGCCAAAGACCCAAGTACGTCCAGTACGAGGGCCTTCGTCCGGCACGCCGAGGGCACGCACCGAACACCGCGGGCACCGCACGGGACTTTCAAAACACCCCCTAGCCCCGGACCCCTCGCAAGGCCATGGACACCGCAGCGTCCGTGATCGCGGTCGGCTCCTCCGCCGCCCCCAGCTCGATCCGCCGCACGGCCGCGTCCACGACGCCCTGCAGCAGCATCGCCGCCAGCCGCGGCTGCGCGTGCCCCATGTCCCGCAACGCCTCGACGATCATCGCGACCAGCCCGCCGTGCGCGGCCCGGATCTTCTCCCGGGCTCCCGCGTCCAGCTCGCTCGCGGAAATGGCGACCACGGCCCGATGCCGCCGGTCCCCCACCAAGGCCAGCTGTGCCCGCACATATGCCTCGACCTTGCCCTCGGCCGACTCCGCCCGCTCCATCGCCGAGGAAACCTCCGCGACCCAGACCGGGAAGTCGACCTCGCACAGCTCCTCGACCACGGCCCCCCGGGACCGGAAGTACTCGTACACGGACGACCGGGCAAGCCCCGTCCGCTCAGCGAGAGCCGGAAACGTCAGCGCCTCCGTCCCACCTTCGGACAACAGGGAACGAGCCGCGTCCAGCAGGGCGGCTCGCTGCATCGACCGGTGCTCGGCCACGGAGGCCGCTCGAATCCTTGGCACGTCAACCACTCTACGGACGCGCCACCCACGACGGGAGTCTCCCGGCCGCCCGCTCCGGCTCACCGTCCAAAACTCGCCAGCTTCGCCCGCAGCTGGAGCACCGACTTGGTGTGGATCTGGCTCACCCGGCTCTCGGTCACCCCGAGCACGTTCCCGATCTCGGCAAGCGTGAGCCCTTCGTAGTAGTAGAGCGTCACGACGGTCTTCTCCCGCTCGGGCAGCGTGTTGATCGCCCGGGCCAGAAACCGCCTCAGCTCCCGGTCCTCGGCCACCTCGACGGGGTTGTCCGCGGCGGTGTCCTCCAGCGTGTCCATGACGCTCAGACCGTCCCCGCCCTCGCCCCCCACATGCAGCAGCTCCTCCAGCGCCACCACGTTGGCCAGCGACAACTGACTGAAGACCGCGTGGAGTTCGTCCACCGCGATCCCCATCTCGGCGGCCACCTCCCCCTCCGACGGCGTCCGCCGAAGCCGCGCCTCCAGCGTGGCGTACGCCCGCTCCACGTTGCGCGCCTTCTGCCGCACCGACCGCGGAATCCAGTCGAGCGCCCGCAGCTCGTCGATCATCGCGCCCCGGATCCGGGTGATCGCGTAGGTCTCGAACTTGATCTCCCGGTCGATGTCGAACTTCTCGATCGCGTCGATCAGTCCGAACACCCCCGAGGACACGAAATCGGCCTGCTCCACGTTGGGCGGCAGCCCGACGCTCACCCGCCCCGCCACGTACTTCACGAGCGGCGAGTAGTGCAGGATCAGCTGCTCACGCAGCCGCTCGTCCCCCGTCGCCTTGTACGACCGCCACAGCTCGTCGAGTGTCGAGGGAGCGGGCGGCCGCACGCTGCCACCGTCGCGGGCGGCTGGGGGGATCGCCGCCCGGTCGGACCCGGAGGTGTGCTGGGGCATTCGTCGCCTTGTGCCGTTCTGCCGTGAAGTGCGGGTGCCTGGGTGAGCTGTCGGTCGTGTACGGGTCTGGTGTCCTGTTGCCGGTCTGCACCGGAATCCACGTGAGCGTAGCGTGACTGGAGTGTCGCGGTGTGCGAAGGCCGGGGCTCGGGGAGTGCGCAGATACGTTCCGCTAGGCGTCCCCCCGGGGCACGGTGGTCGCTCTGTGTGATCGGCCCCGCACATCAACTACGGGAATTCCCAAGGGCGTCATGGTTCCCCCGGACGGCCGAACACACTCGGTCAACATCGGCTCCGACCTCCGCGCACGGAGATCATCGCCTGGCGTGTCAACTTCCAGCCGTCGCCGTGTCGTTCGACGTAACCAAGTGCTCGTAGTTCGTACAGCCGGGCGATGGCGTCGTCCACGGTCGTCTGCGCCCCACGGGCGATCTCGTCGGCCGGGGCCGCGCGCTGCCCGGGCAGCGCGGCCAGCACCCGGCGCATCTGGGGCGCGAGCAGATCCCGCGGCAGGACGGGCCCGCGCCGATCCGGGGCGAGCTCCCCCATGTCCCCGACGAGCTCGACGACTTCCGCGGCATCGGTGACGAGGACGGCGTCCTGGCGCAGCAATTCATGCACTCCGGCGGAGAGCCCACTGGTCGCGGGGCCCGGTACCCCTATCGTGTGGCGCCCCAGCCGCTGCGCCGCCCGGGCCGTGGCCAGTGACCCACTGCGATGCGCGGCCTCGACGACGACAGTGCCCCTGGTGAGCGCCGCGATCACGCGGTTGCGGACGATGAACCTGCTCGGAGTCGGATGATCTCCGGGTGGCAACTCCCCGATGACGAGCCCCTGTTGGGCGATTCTGGTGATCAACTGGGTGTGCCCCCGCGGATAGGGCCGGTCGACACCGCAGGCGAGCACGGCGACGGTGGCCCCACCGGCGGCGAGGGCACCGCGGTGGGCGGCGCCGTCAATGCCGTAGGCACCCCCGGACACCACCACCCAGCCACGCTCGGCAAGCCCCGCGCCGAAGGTGGCGGCCATATGGGACCCGTACTCGGTACAGGCCCGGGCCCCCACGACGGCAACGGACCGAAGCGCCCACATCCGCAGACTCGCCGCCCCCCGCACCCAAAGCCCGACAGGCCGCGCATCCCCCAGATCATCAAGCTGCCCCGGCCACTCGACACCCCCCGGACACACAAACCGAACCCCCACCTCCCGGGCAACCTCCAGATCCCGCTCGGGCACGGCCCGCTCAGCCCGCCCCAACAGCCCGGCCCAACGCCGCTCGCTCACACCGGGAAGCCTGGCCCCCTTCCCCCGCAACCGCCGCGCCACTTCGCGGGCCCCCAGCTCCCGCAACCAGCGCCCCGCGATCTCGTCCCCGGGCTCAAGCACCCGGGCGAGGAACACCCGGTCATGGAGTTCCTCGTCCGGATCATCGGCGCGGCTCACGTCAACGCCCCGATGGCCATGGGAACCCCTCGGGGGACCCCCGTACGCAGCTGCAGGGCCAGGGCGACGTCCGTCGCGTCGGGCCGGTCGTGACCAACGAGGTCGGCGACGGTCCAGGCGACGCGCAGGACACGGTCGAGACCGCGCGCTGTCAGCACGCCGCGCTCCAGATTGCGCTCCGCTTCGTCCATCGCGCCGGGCGTGGCGTACCAGCGGCTGCGCAGTTCCCGGCCCGGCACCTCGCTGTTCGTCCGCCACGGGGTGCCGGCCAGCCGGGCCGCCGCCCGGTCCCTGGCCTCCTGCACCCGTGCGGCCACCGTCGCCGTGGACTCGCCCCGGGCACCGCGCTCGGTGAGCTCGGCGCGCGTGACCCGGTCCACCTCG
Organism: Streptomyces sp. P17; assembly: GCF_032436805.1. NCBI lineage: Bacteria > Bacillati > Actinomycetota > Actinomycetes > Kitasatosporales > Streptomycetaceae > Streptomyces > Streptomyces sp. P17. The sequence continues at coordinate 14,846 of NZ_JAVRBF010000050.1, forward strand.
ATCCGCAGGTCGACCCGGTCCAGCAGGGGCCCGGAGAGCCTGGCCTGGTACCGGCGGATCACGGCGGGCGGGCATTCGCAGAAGTCGTCGTTCCGGGAGAACCGCCCACAGGGGCAGGGGTTGGCCGCCAGCACCATCAGGAACTTCGCCGGGAACCGGACGACACCAGCGCTGCGTGCGATCACGACGTGCCCGGACTCCAGGGGCTGCCGCATGGCGTCCAGGACGTGACTGCTGAACTCCGGGGTCTCGTCCAGGAACAGGACGCCTCGATGGGAGAGCGACACCGCGCCCGGCCGTGCGACCCCGGGGCCGCCGCCGACCAGCGCCTGCATCGTCGCCGAGTGGTGCGGGGCGCAGTAGGGGGCGACGTCGATCAGGGGCTTGCCCGGAGGCAGCAGGCCCGCCACCGAGTGCACCGCCGTGACCTCCAGCGACTCCTCCCTGGCCAGCCGGGGCAGGATGGCCGGCAGCCGCTCGGCGAGCATCGTCTTGCCCGCACCGGGCGGCCCCTCCAGGAACAGATGGTGACCACCCGCCGCGGCGACCTCGACCGCCGTACGGGCGGAGTGCTGGCCCACGACGTCGGCGAGGTCATGACCGCTGTCCTGCTGTGCCGCTCCGGCGCTGTGCATCCCGGTGGCCGCGCCCGTGCCCGGCACCCGCAGCCCGGCGAGCAGCGGGTCGGGGCGGCCCGGTTCGTGCGCTTCCTCGTCGGGCACGGGTTCGTCCGCCAGTACCGCGATCAGCTGGCGCAGGCTGCGCACCCCCAGCACGGAGACGCCCGGCACCAGGGAGGCCTCGGCGGCGGCACACTCCGGTACGACCACCTGTTCGTAACCGGCGTTGGCCGCGGCCAGCACCGCCGGGAGGATGCCGCGGACGGGCCGTACCCGGCCGTCCAGACCCAGCTCCCCGATCATCACGATGTCGGCGAGCACCCGCGGATCGACCCGCTCCGCGGCGCCCAGCACCGCGCAGGCGACGGCCAGGTCGAAGCCGCTGCCGGCCTTGGGGACCGACGCCGGACTGAGTCCCACCGTCAGCTTCTTCTGCGGCCACTCGGCCCCCGAATTCACCACGGCCGCCCGAACCCGGTCCCGGCTCTCCGTCAGGCTCTTGTCCGGGAGGCCTACCAGGGTGAACGCCGCGACGCCCGGTTCGAGGTCGGCCTGGACCTCGACCACCACGCCCTCGACCCCGACCAGGGCCACCGAGCAGGTGCGTGCGAAACCCATCACGCCACCCCCCGCGCGTGCTGGACGAGCGGGGCGCCGCGCTGAGGGAGGAGCACCCCGACGACGTCGATGCGGACGCCGCCGGGTGGTGCTCCTCCGTGTGTCTGGATCCAGCGTTCGGCGAGATCACGCAGCCGCGCCGCCTTCTCGGGGGTCACCGCGGCCATCGGGTGTTCGAAGCAGTCGCTCCTGCGGGTCTTGACCTCACAGACGACCAGCGCGTCCCCGTCCCGCGCCACGATGTCGATCTCGCCGGTCCGGCCGCAGCGCCAGTTGCGCTCCAGGACCGTCATCCCGGCCTCGGCCAGCCGCCTGGCGGCCAGCCCTTCTCCGTACCTGCCGAGTGCACTGCGTGCGTTCATGTCGGCACCACCTCCGGCACCGACGATCACGCATCCGCCCCCAAGAAAAGGATCTTGGTGGACGACTCACTCCTTGTGGATAACTCCGTCACCCGCCCGGGAGTTCAAGGTCACTCTTGTTGAGCTCCTCGATGTTCACGTCCTTGAACGTCAACACGCGGACTTGCTTCACGAAGCGGGCCGGCCGGTACATGTCCCAGACCCAGGCGTCCGCCATGGACACCTCGAAGAACACCTCTCCCTGGACCGAGTGCACCTGCATCTCGTAGTCGTTGGTCAGATAGAAGCGCCGCTCGGTCTCGATCACATATTTGAACAGACCGACGACATCGCGGTACTCCCGGTAGAGCTTGAGCTCCATCTCGGTCTCGTACTTTTCGAGGTCCTCGGCGCTCATGGCATGTTCCCCTTCAGCCGTGCGATCCCCCCATTGTGCGCCAGTCCCGTAAGCCTCTAGACGATTTCGGTGTCAAGGGTCACGGGCCCGGCCGGGGGACCTTCGTCGAGCAGCCTGCGCAGCAGCTCGGCGAGTCTGGTCGGATACACCGTCTCATGTGCCTGGGTCAGTTCCTGACACGTCCACCAGCGCGCTCCGGCGACACTGCGCCGCTCCAGCTCCGTGAGGCCCACGGCCTCGACGGCCGTCTGCGTCGTACGGGCCAGGTAGTACCACTCGTCCTGGTCCCAGCGGCGCCCCGCGAACGGGAACGAGCACATCCGCCGCCACAGCACCGGGCCGAGGTCGACCTCGGTGATGCCGGTCTCCTCCGCGAGTTCCCGCAGAGCCGCCTGTTCACGGCTCTCGTCGCCCTCGACGCCTCCGCCCGGTGTGAACCACCAGTCGTCGGTCGTGTCGTCCGGCTCGTGCCCGTGCAGCAGCAGGATCCGGTCCTCGGGGTCGAGCAGAACGACCCGGGCGACCTTGCGCATCCCGCCCGTGTACGTGTCCTCAGCGGGCACCCGCGAGCTCCGTCCGCCGGGAGCGACCCGCGAGCCGTTTGGCGATCGGGCCGTACGCCGCGCCGCCCAGGATCAGCACCGCGCCGACGACGATCAGGGTGACGACCGTACGGAGCGGCCCCGGCGAGGACAGACCGCCCAGTTCCTCGAAGCCCGTGGGGCGCTTCAGCATGCCGTCCATGGGCCATACGACGGCGTCCACCCGGGCCGACACGGCGCTGCGCGCGACGGTACCGCTGGCGGCGTCGCTGATGTGGGCCGTGGAGTCGAGCGAGCCGCGGCGCTCGTCGCCGAGGAGGAAGAGCCGGCCCTTGGGGACCTTCACGGTCGGGAAGTTCTTGATCTCGGCGAGGCTTCCCTCGGGCAGATACGACTCCTCGATCTGCTTGCCGTTGACGGTCAGCTTGCCGTCGGTGCAGCAGGAGACCGTGTCGCCGCCGACCGCGACCACACGCTTGAGCACGTTCGCATCGGTGACCCAGCTCGTGTCCCGGAAGACGACGACATCACCGCGGCGCACCTCGTCGCCGTCGACGCGCTGCGCCAGAACCCGGTCACCGGCATCGATCGTGGGCGCCATCGAGGTGGTGGGCACGGTGTAGGGCCGGTAGACCACCGCCCCCCAGGCGAATCCGCCGAGGAACAGCACACAGCCGAGGGCCACCGCCAGCCCGGACAGTATTCCGCCCAGGTCGGCGCCCGACTTCCCCTTGTCGTTTCCCGCTGCTCCCACGTCCGCTCCCATCCCACAGTCCGCGCCGGGGCACCATATCGCGCCGGGAAAACACCACGGCGGCCTCCCCGAGATCCTCAGGAAGACCGCCGCGGGTCACATCACTCGATCAGGCCGTACCGCAGCTCCAGTAGCCCCAGTAGCCCCACTCGCCGCTGGAGGACTCACCCACGCCCGCCTGCATGCAGACGCCGGTGCCCTCGGCATAGCTCCGGTTGGAGACCACCGGGGAGCCGGCGGCCCCGTTCGGGTTCCAGACGGAGAAGTCGTAGCCGCCGCCCGACTGGTACGGCGCGACGTCCACCTTCACCACCGCGGACCAGCCGTCGGCGCACTTGTCGTACACGGTGATCGTCTCACCGTAGGACGCGAACAGCGCCGCGGAGGCGTACGAACAGCCGTTCTTGACGCTCGGACCGTACACGGTCACGTCCGTTCCCGCCGAGGCCGGCGAGTTGGCCAGACCGACCATCGCGACCGCGCCGACCAGGGCCCCAACGACTCGAAACTTGCTCACGAAACCCCCAGGCTCCAGCCGAATGATTTACCGGTACCGAGATCAGGCCGTGCCACAGCTCCAGTAGCCCCAGCTGCCCCACTCGCCGCTGGAGTACTCGCCCGAGCCGGCCTGCATGCAGACGCCCGTGCCCTCGGCGTAGCTCCGGTTGGAGACGACCGGGGAGCCGGAGGCGCTGTTCGGGTTCCAGATGGCGAAGTCGTAGCCGCCACCGGACTGGTAGGGCGCGACGTCCACCTTCACGACCGCGGCCCAGCCGTCGGCGCACTTGTCGTACACGGTGATCGTCTCGCCGTAGGAGGCGAAGAGCGCCGCGGAGGCGTACGAACAGCCCGACTTCATGCTCGGACCGTAGACGGTCACGTCCGTTCCCGCCGAGGCCGGCGAGTTGGCCAGACCGACCATCGCGACCGCACCGACCATTGCCCCAACGAGCCGAAACTTCTTCACGAAACCCCCAGGCTTTAGCTGACGTTTACCACTCGAACAAGATCGAAGATTAGCGGAGTCAACCTTGAAGAACGAACAAGTGGACGAATGTGATCCACTCGTTATTCCTTGATCGGAAACGCCAACGGGGCCCCACCCGCGGGACCTTGTGGTCCGCGGGTGGGCCCCGGGAGTCGGCGTGCTGCTGCCGGGCCGGCGCTGTGCGGCTAGGGAGCGCTGTGGTGGTGGGAGTTGGCGGCCGCCTCGGTCTCGGCAGCCCGGGCGAGCCTGCGGCGCCGCCAGAGCGCGAGCGGTACGACACCCGCGAAGGCGGCTGTCTGCGGTGCGTAGGGCAGTGCCGCGGCGGCGGACGCCCGCGCGTCGAGCGGCTGGTCGAAGGTGTCGGGAACGGGCAGGGTGCCCCAGCGGTTGATCGGCCAGGCCTTCACGATGGCGCGCCCGACGACCTCGTCGACCGGGACCATGCCCTTGTACTTGTCGCCCCTGTTGTAGCGCGAGTCACGCGAGTTCTGCCGGTGGTCGCCCATGACCCAGATGAAGCCCTCGGGGACCTTCACCTTGAACTGGCCGCCCTGGTCGTCATTGGTGCAGGGGGTGTTGCCGGGGTAGACGTACGGCTCGTTCAGCGCCTTGCCGTTGACCTTCAGCGGGCCGGTGCCCTTGCACTCGACCGTGTCACCGCCGACGCCGATGACGCGCTTGATGAGGTCCTTCTCCTCGGACGACGGCATCAGGCCGATCCAGCTGAGGAACGTCTGCAACGCGTTCGGCTCGGGCGTCGGCTCGCCCAGCAGCCACGTGCCGGGGTCGTGGAAGACGACCACCTCGCCGCGGTCGGGCTCGGAGCCGAACCACGGGGTGAGCTTGTCGACCAGGACGCGGTCACCCCGCTGGAGGGTGTTCTGCATCGAGTCGGAGGGGATCGAGAACGCCTGCACGAGGAACGTCTTGATCAGCAACGCGAGGACGAGCGCGATGCCGATGAGGATCGGCAGCTCCTTCCAGAAAGAGCGCGGCTTCTTCGGGGCCGGCGCCGAGTCGCCGGGCCCCTGCCCGTCCGTCGCGGTCCGCTCCGCGGTGCCGTCCTCAGCCGCGCCGCCGTCACTCCCGGAGGTCACGGCGCCGTCCGAGGCCGGGTCGGCCGCTTCCACGGGGCGTCCGCGGTCCTCGCCGTCGTGCCCGGATCGTGCGCCTACCGCCACATCCCCCACGCCAACTCCTTACTCTCTGCCGCTGCCTGCCCCAGAGACGATGCAGGCCCACCACTCCCATAACGAGCGGGAGTTCCGCAGGGCTCGGGAGTCGGATCGTTCCGTTCGGATCGTCGGAGGCAACCCTATGCGACAGCCGCGGGGCCGCGGCCGACCCGGTGGCCGAGTCGGAGACGGATGCGTAGGTTTTCGGTTCGTCCAAGGTGCCCCAGTGACCGAACGGCCAGGCGATGACCATGGCGCGGCCCACCACCTCGTCCTCGGAGACCGTGCCGCCGTTCTGGTTCTGGTGCGAACGGGAGTCGGCGGAGTCGGCCCGGTGGTCGCCCATCACCCACAGGCGTCCCTGGGGGACGGCGACGTCGAACTCGGTCAGGGAAGGGACGTTCCCGGGGAAGAGGTAGTCCTCCTGCAGGGGGACGCCGTTGACGGTGACCCGCCCTTGCGCGTCGCAGCACTTGACCCGGTCGCCACCGACGCCGACGACCCGCTTGATGAGGTCCTTCTCGTTGTCGGACGGCAGCAGACCGATGAAGGTGAGCCCTTCCTTGATCTGCTTGACGACGACGGGGTCTTCCTTCTTGGCGGTGGGCTGCTCGCCCTGGAGCCAGCCACCGGGGTCCTTGAAGACGACGACGTCCCCGCGCTGCGGCTTGGAGCCGAACCACGGGGTGAGCTTGTCGACCAGCACCCGGTCGCCGATCTGGATCGTCCGCTCCATCGAGCCCGACGGGATCACGAAGGCCTGGACGAGAAAGGTCTTCAGTACGAGGGCTATCAGCACCGCGACACCGACGAGGAGAGGTATCTCCTTGATCGCGCTGCGCCTGCGCCGCCGCTTGACCTTGCGCTGGAGTTTGCGCCGCTCCGCGCGCGTACGGCCGCCGCCGGAGCCGGAGGCGCGCCGGACGCCGGTGGGCAGGAGGTTGTCGGCGGCGCTGCTCGGTGCCCCGCGTGGCTTCCCGCGGTTACCCATGCGCACCCTCCGGGGCCGGCACGCGCGCGTACGCGTCGGGGCGCTCCAGGCGGGTCCAGTGGTCGGTGGGCCAGACGATCCAGTCGGCCCGGCCCACGACCTCGTCCACGGGGATCATGCCGCCGCCCGGGGAGCCCAGGTGGTCGCGGGAGTCGCTGGAGGCGCTGCGGTGGTCGCCGAGGACGAAGAGGGTGCCGTCGGGCACGATGATGTCGAAGGCCACGCTGGACGGGCCGTCCCCGGGGTACAGGAACGCCGACTCGTCGACCGACCGGCCGTTCACCTGGATCCTCCCCTCCTTGTCGCAGCAGACCACATGGTCTCCCCCCACACCGACAACGCGCTTGATGTAGTCGGCGTCCCCGAAATACCCGGTTCCGTCGAACACGACGACATCGCCACGCCGCGGCTGGGCACCGAAACGGTACGCCAACTTATTTACGAGAACGCGGTCCCCGATCCTCAATCCGCGCTCCATGGATCCGCTGGGGATCTGGAACGGCTGGAGCACAAAGGTGCTGAGCAGCAGCAGGAAAAGCAGGCAGACCAGCAGGGTCAGGGTGATCCGCCCGCCGGGCAGCCATGCGGAGATCCGCGACACCAACGCGAAACGCGACCGTCCCTCCGGCCCCCTCGGATCCGAGGTGTCCTCGGTGTCGGAAGGGCGGGAGGAGCGGTCGCGCTCCGTCGGCTGTGCTTCGGTGTCCATCGGGGCCAGATGCTATCCGGCCCCGCTGTGACGTCCGGAAAGCGCTCAGTTCTCGCGCTTCTCCTTGATCTTCGCCGCCTTGCCGCGCAGGTCACGGAGGTAGTACAGCTTGGCGCGGCGCACGTCACCCTTGGTGACGAGCTCGATCTTCTCCACGATCGGGGTGTGCACCGGGAAGGTGCGCTCGACGCCGACGGAGAAGGAGACCTTGCGGACCGTGAAGGTCTCGCGGACACCGGCGCCCTGGCGACGGATGACCACGCCCTTGAACTGCTGCACACGGGAGCGGTTGCCCTCGATGACGCGGACGTGGACGTTGACGGTGTCACCCGGGCGGAAGGCCGGGACGTCGCTGCGCAGCGACGCGGAGTCGACGGAGTCGAGCAGGTGAGACATTTCGTCTGCTTTCTTCGCCCATGCCACAGGTCATAGGCGGGAGCTGGTTTCCAAAAGGATGCTGTTCGCGTCGGGGCGGGCGTCGTGTCCCCCTGTGGCAGGGGCGCACGCCGGACGGCGCACAACAGCGACCTATTCTTCCACGCCGTCCGGCCTGCGCCAAAATCGGCCGTGCGGCTCCCCCTCGGGATCCGGTTCCCAGCCCAGGATGGACAGCATCTCGCGGTCCTTCTTGTCGAAGGCCTTGGGGTCGCAGCGCTCGATCAGATCGGGCCGGTGGGCCGTGGTGCGCTTGAGGGCCTCGTCGCGCCGCCAGCGGGCGATCTTGCCGTGGTGGCCGCTGAGCAGCACGTCCGGGATGCCACGCCCGCGCCACTCGGGCGGCTTGGTGTAGACGGGCCCCTCCAGGAGGTTGGCCATGGCGCCGGGGGCGAAGGAGTCGTCGCGGTGGGACTCGGCGTTGCCGAGGACGCCGGGCAGCAGCCGGGCCACGGCCTCCGTGATCACCAGTACGGCCGCCTCACCGCCGGCGAGGACGTAGTCGCCGATGGACACCTCGTAGACCGGCATCCGGGTCGCGTACTCGTCGATGACCCGCCGGTCGATGCCCTCGTAGCGGGCCGGCGTGAAGATCAGCCACGGGCGCGCGGAGAGCTCGACGGCCAGTTCCTGGGTGAAGGGGCGGCCGCTGGGCGTGGGGACGATCAGCGCGGGGGCGTGGGAGCCGGTCTCGTAGCCGTCCGCCAGGACGGAGTCCAGCGCGTCACCCCAGGGCTCGGTCTTCATGACCATGCCCGGGCCACCGCCGTACGGCGTGTCGTCGACCGTGTTGTGCCGGTCGTAGGTCCAGCCGCGCAGATCGTGCACCTGAACGTTCAGCTGCCCACGCGCGCGTGCCTTGCCGACCAGGGAGACGTTCAGGGGCTCCAGGTACTCGGGGAAGATCGTGACGACGTCGAGCCGCATTACGACTCTTCCCGCGACGAGTCGATCTCCGCGCGGTCGTCGATCAGACCGGGCGGCGGGTCGATGACCGCCTTCTGCTCGGCGAGGTCGATCTCGGTGACGATCTCCTCGACGAACGGGATCATCACCTCGCTGCCGTCGGGCCGCTCGACGATGAACAGGTCCTGCGAGGGCAGATGCGAGATCTCGGTGATCCGGCCGACCTCCTCGCCGCCCTTGGTCACCACGTCCAGGTCCATCAGCTGGTGGTCGTAGTACTCGTCGTCCTCCTCGGGCAGTTCGTCGGGGTCGACGTCGGCGATGAGGAGGATGTTGCGCAGGGCCTCGGCGCCGGTGCGGTCGCGCACGCCCTCGAAGCGCAGGAGCAGGCGCCCGCTGTGCACACGGCCGGTCTCGATGGTGAGCGGGCCCGCGGATGCGGGATCGGTGGCCAGTACGGCACCGGGGGCGAGCCTGAGTTCCGGCTCGTCGGTACGTACCTCGACGTTGACCTCACCCTTGATGCCGTGGGCGCGGCCGATCCGGGCGACTACGAGCTGCACTTTTTGAAGATCTCCTGTCGTACGTACGACTGCGGGCCGGGGACGGCACAGTGGCCCTCCCCGGCCCGAGCCGGTGCTGCGTTCGGCGTCAGCGGACGTGGTCCACGTCGACTAGGTCGACGCGGACACCGCGGCCGCCGATGGCGCCCACGACGGTACGCAGAGCGCGTGCGGTGCGGCCGTTGCGACCGATCACCTTGCCGAGGTCGTCGGGGTGGACCCGGACCTCAAGCACACGTCCGCGGCGCAGGTTGCGCGAGGCGACCTGCACATCGTCAGGGTTGTCGACGATGCCCTTCACGAGGTGCTCAAGCGCCTCTTCGAGCATGCTGCTCAGGCCTCGGTCGACTCGGACTCGGCGGCCGCCTCGTCCTTCTTCTCAGCCTTCTTCTTCTGGGTGATGGCCTCACCCTTGCCCTCGTCGTCGCCGCTCAGGGCCTCGAACGAGGGGCGCGCGGCCTTCTCGGCCGGCTGCAGCAGCGGCGCCGGGGCGGGCTCGCCCTTGAACTTCTGCCAGTCGCCGGTCTTCTTCAGGATGGCGAGCACGGGCTCGGTCGGCTGGGCGCCGACGGAGAGCCAGTACGCCACGCGCTCGGCGTTGACCTCGATGCGCGAGGGGTTCTGCACCGGGTGGTACAGACCGATCTCCTCGATCGCACGACCGTCACGACGGGTACGGGAGTCGGCGACGACGATGCGGTAGTGAGGCGAACGGATCTTGCCCAGACGCTTCAGCTTGATCTTGACTGCCACGGGAGTGGGTTCTCCTGGTTTTGACGTGGTTGGGCACGGCGAGATGGCCGCGTGGGGTTGCGGTACCCGAGTGCCCGATGGACGCGTCAGCCGGAGGAGAGAGGGGTCCTGTGCGGCTGTCGAGTACAGCTAGCCATTGTGCCACACCCCGCGGCTCACTTCGGACCGAGGGCGGCTGCGCGCGGGCATGCCTGAGCAGCACCCGGCGCCCGGGCACCGCTACGACCGCACAGCGGCACCCCGGCGCACCCAGGTCACTCACCCGACCGGCAGCCACGAGTTGCCGGTAGTCGGTCAGTGCTACGCCGCGCCCACGACCTCGGGGATCCGGAACGGCTTGCCGCAGCCGCCGCAGACGATCGGGGCCTGGGCCAGGACCGAGGGGACGACGCGGACATTGCGGCCGCAGTCGCAGACCGCCTTGACGCGTACGCCGCCGCCGGAGGAGCCGTGCCGGGCCGCCGGGCCCCGGAAGGAGCGGGCCGTGTCCGCCGAGGTGGCCGCCGTGTGCGCCTTCAGGGCGCGCTGGAGACGCTCGATCGTCGGGCGGTAGCGGCGCTTGGCCTCCGGGTTGAGCGTGACCAGCGAGAAACCGCTGCTGGGGTGCGGTTCGTCGGGGTGGTCCAGGCCCAGCTCCTCGGCGATGGCGAGGAATCTGCGGTTGTGGTAGCGGCCGGCACGGGAGGTGTCGCGGACTCCGCGGGCGGCGGCGATGCCGTGTACCGCCTCATGGAGGAGCCGCTCGAAGGAGAGCTCGTGTCCGCACGCGGACGACGACTCTCCGATCAGGGACTCTGGCGCGGCGAGATCCGGCAGCTCGGGGTGGTGCCGCTGAATGTCGGCCCACGCCTGCGCCAGCTCTGCGGCGAGAACAGGTGGTGTCTGTGTCGTGCTCACGTAATGACAACGAGCCGGGGTGCCTCTGTGTTCCGATTCCGGGCCATCCCAAATAATTTGCACGTACCCGTCAGTTGCCGCTGATGCGTCCGGACGAGGGCGGGTGCGCTGATCTGCGGAGAAGCCTCACAGCTCACCACAAGCTGGTGCGTAGTCTGACGTACGCACCCGCGCGTAGACCGTCTCCGCGCGGCGGGGTGACAGTGTCGCGCAGAGGCGCAAGAGGCCTTTCGGTCGCTCTCGCGCCTTCTGCCTCGTCTCAGTAAGCGCGCGCGACGATCGCGACGTTACCCGGCGCGTCCTCGTCGGCCGGCACCGACCCGTCCTCGGCGACCAGACACCGCACGGTCACCGAGTGCTCGGCCAGCTTCGCCTCGCCCGCAGCCCCGAGCACCGCCCACGGGATGCGCGCCCATCCGGTCGCGGTGGCCTCGACGGCCTCCTCGATCGTCGACACCTCACTCGTACGGGACTCGCGGCGCTCTCGGGACTGCTTCAGCAGCAGCTCCTGGTCGTCCTCCAGGATCCCGGGCAGCAGTTCCACAAGGGACTCGACGGCCACCGGCTCCTTGCCGCCCGGAATCCGGCGCGCCACCATCGCGGTGCCGTTCTCCAGGTCACGGGGCCCGATCTCGATCCGTACCGGAACGCCCTTGAGCTCCCAGTCGACCGCGCGCCGCCCGAAGGGGGTGTCCGTGCGGTCGTCGACCTGGACCCGGATGCCCGCCGCCTCCAGCCGGTCACCCAGCTCGCGGACCTTGGCCAGAACCGCCTCCTCGCCCTTGATGGCGAGGACGACGACCTGGATCTGCGCGAGCCGCGGCGGGACACGCAGGCCGTTGTCATCTCCGTGAGCCATCACCAGGGCGCCGATCATGCGGGTCGTCGAACCCCAGGAGGTCTGCCAGACGAGCTCCTGCTTGCCTTCCTTCGACAGGTACTGCGTGTTGAAGGCCCTGGCGAAGTTCTGGCCCAGCTCATGGCTGGTGGCCATCTGCAGCGCCTTGCCGTCGCCCATCATGGCTTCGAGCGTGAGGGTGTTGATGGCGCCCGCGAACCGCTCCTTGAAGGTCTTGCGGCCGGGGACGACATCCATGGCGAGGAGATTCACCATGAAGTCCTCGTAGACCTGACGATGGATGTGCGCGGCGAAGTCGCGGGCGTCCTCGTACGTGGCGTGCGCGGTGTGGCCCTCCTGCCAGAGGAACTCGGTCGTGCGCAGGAACAGCCGGGGGCGCAGCTCCCAACGCACCACGTTCGCCCACTGGTTGATCAGCAGCGGCAGATCGCGGTAGCTCTGCACCCACTTCGAGAAGTAGTCGTTGATGATCATCTCGGAGGTGGGCCGGACGACCGCGGGCTCCTCCAGCTCCTTGCCCCCGCCGTGCGTGACCACCGCCAGCTCGGGCGCGAAGCCCTCGACGTGGTCGGCCTCCTTCACGAAGTACGACTGCGGGATCAGCAGCGGGAAGTACGCGTTCTGGGTGCCCGTCTCCTTGATGCGGGCGTCCATCTCCGCCTGCATCCGCTCCCACAGTCCGTACCCGTACGGTCGGATCACCATCGTGCCGCGCACCGGCCCGTTGTCGGCCAGCTCGGCCTTGTTGATCAGATCCTGGTACCAGCGCGGGAAGTCTTCCGCCCGCGGCGTGAGAACGGGTGCTTTTGCCATGGCGCGATGGTACGGGCCCACGTTGCCGGATTGTGAATTCTCGCCTCAGGCACGGCCCAGCCACAAGCAGGGCCCGACGACCCCTGGACGCCGGGTCGAGCGCGGAGTTTCCTGGCATACGGGGGGAGAGCGAGCGCACGTCACGGGGGCTCAGGAAACGGGCACAGCGGCAACTCTCGGCGGAATGGGGCGCTTTCGATGACACCTACGCTCGTGCGGCAACACCTGTCTCATACGGGATCCTCACCCCGTGTGGACCTGTGGGCACGCGCGCGTGACTGGTCCGAGATCCAGGAGCGGATGCTGGTACCGCTCTACGAAGCCGTCTACGAGCGGCTCGAAGTGGGCTCCGGCACCCGGCTGTTGGGCCTCGGCTGCGGTTCCGGGCTCGCCCTGCTGATGGCGGCCGCCCGGGGAGCGGCCGTCACCGGTGTCGAAGCCTCCTCCCCCGAGCGGCTCGCCCTCGCCCGGCAGCGGCTGCTGCCCGAGCCCTGGGGCGCACACGCGCGTGCCGGGACCCGGCTCACGGTCGGCTCACCCGGCGACGCGGCCGACGCGGAGACGCCCGCGTACAGCCTGGTGACCGCCTTCGAGCCCATCGGGTGTCTCGCGGGCGACTCGGAGGGACTCGGCGAACTGCTCCAAGGGGCGAAGCCGCTCGCCGAGCGGGGGGCGCCCGTGGTGCTGGCCGGCTGGGGTCCGCCGGAGCGCTGCACCACGTCGTCCGTGCTGCGCGTGGCCACCAAACTGGCCGATCCGCTGCGCAGCGCGGGCAGTTGGCGCCCCGCCCTCCGCGACGACCTGGAGGAGGTCGCCCAGCGCTCCGGACTGCGCCCCGACGGCTCCGGACGGGTGGCGTGCCCCTTCGGCTACGCCGACGTCGACAGCGCCGTACGAGGACTGCTGTCGACCGGGCTGTTCGACGCGGCCATCTCCGCGACCGACCCGGCGCAGGTGGACAAGGAGCTCACGGAGGCGCTGCATCCGTACCAACGGCCGGACGGGACCGTGTGGATGCCGAACGTCTTCCGGTACCTGATCGCCCGCGTCCCCTGAAGTGCCGGGCCCGGTAAGAGAGTTCCTGGAAATGCAGGTGTGAATGGTGTGAAGAAAGCGAAGCGGGCCCGCTCCCGCTTCGCTGAACTGCGCGCCCTCCCCTTAGCCTGACGAACCGCTCGGGGGACCTACACATCTGCATACAGGAGCTGTTGTGCTGTACCGCAAGACCGCGCTGCGTCTGGCCGCGCCCGTCGCCGTCCTCGCCCTGGCGCTCACCGCCTGCTCGGGCGGGGACGACGAGGCCGACGCGAAGAGCCCGGCCACCTCGCAGGCGAAAGCCTCGCCGTCCCCGTCGAAGGCGTCCTCCGGCGGCGAGCTGAAGGCCGGCGAGAGCGCCACGGGGGTGTACGAGGAGGACCAGGGCAAGGTCACGTACGAGATCCTCGCGGAGCAGGTCGACATCGGCACCGAGGCCGAGGCCGCGCAGGCGGTCGCGGACCCCGAGGACGCCAAGGGCCTCGTCCTGGCCGCCGCCCGGGTGAAGTTCACGCACAAGAGCGGCCCGGCGCTGACCGGCTCGCCCCAGGTCGGCGACGAGACCACCGTCTGGGCCGACGGGCAGCGCGGCTCGATCCTCATCGGCGCCGCCGAGGACGCGGCCGGCTGCGAGGACCCGTACGACGTGGAGAGCTGGAAGCAGGGCGAGAGCCACACCTTCTGCGAGACCTACCTGGTGCCCGCCGACGCGCAGAACGTCGAGGTGCACTGGGAGGAGGCCGAAGGGGAGCCGTACATCTGGACCTTCCCGAACAGCTAGGCGGGCCGGAGGGGTGACCGGAAGGCCTACCCCTCGTCCCCCTGCCTCCAGCGCGTCCAGTTGACCCAGGTGATCGCGCGGTTTGCGGCAGGCCTCCGCTCACCCCCCGGCGCGCGACCGTCCCGAGAGCAATGCAGGTTCGACACAAAGCTGCGCTGCTGGACGACCCCGAGGGCGCCCCGTGGAACAAGGGCGCCCTCATCGCCGTATACGGAACTCAGCCCATGAACTTCTTGAACTCGTCCGGAAGCTCGAAGTCCTGAGGAACCTGCTGGCCCGGCACGCCGAAGGCGCCGCCGCCCTGGGCCGCGGCCGCGCGCCGGGCGGCCTCCTCCTGCTCCTGCTGCTTGCGCTTCATCGGGTTGCCCGAGCGCTGCTTGCCCTTGGCCTTCTTGGGCTGCTTCTTGCTGCGGCCGGGGCCGCCGCCCATGCCCGGCACCCCGGGCATGCCCGGCATACCGCCGCCCTGGGCCATGCGGGACATCATCTTGCGGGCCTCGAAGAACCGCTCGACCAGGTTCTTCACCGCGCTGACCTCGACACCGGAGCCCTTGGCGATACGGGCGCGGCGCGAGCCGTTGATGATCGTCGGCTCCTGGCGCTCGGCCGGGGTCATCGACTTGATGATCGCCGCGGTGCGGTCGACGTCCCGCTCGTCGAGGCTGTTGATCTGGTCCTTGATCTGCCCCATGCCGGGCAGCATGCCGAGCAGCTTGGAGATCGAGCCCATCTTCCTGACCTGTTCCATCTGGGACAGGAAGTCGTCGAGCGTGAAGTCCTGGCCCTTCTTGGAGGCCAGCTTCTCCGCCATCTTCTGGGCTTCGGCCTGGTCGAAGGTCTTCTCCGCCTGCTCGATCAGGGTGAGCAGGTCACCCATGTCGAGAATGCGGGAGGCCATCCGGTCCGGGTGGAAGGCGTCGAAGTCGTCGAGCTTCTCACCGTTCGACGCGAACATGATCGGCTTGCCGGTGATCTGCCGGATCGACAGGGCGGCACCACCGCGGGCGTCACCGTCGAGCTTGGAGAGCACGACGCCGTCGAAGCCGACGCCGTCGCGGAAGGCCTCGGCGGTGTTGACCGCGTCCTGACCGATCATCGCGTCGACGACGAAGAGGATCTCGTCGGGGCCGACCGCGTCACGGATGTCCGCGGCCTGCTGCATCATCTCCTGGTCGATACCCAGGCGGCCGGCGGTGTCGACGATCACGATGTCGTGGACACGGGACTTCGCGAAGTCGATGGAGTCCTTGGCGACCTTGACCGGGTCACCGACGCCGTTGCCCGGCTCCGGGGCGTACACCGCGACCCCGGCGCGCTCGGCGACGACGCTGAGCTGGTTCACGGCGTTCGGGCGCTGAAGGTCACAGGCGACCAGCAGCGGAGAGTGCCCCTGCTCCTGCAGCCACTTGCCGAGCTTGCCCGCGAGGGTGGTCTTACCGGCACCCTGCAGACCCGCCAGCATGATGACGGTGGGCGGCTGCTTGGCGAAGCGGAGACGGCGGGTCTCGCCGCCGAGGATCGTGACGAGCTCCTCGTTCACGATCTTCAGGACCTGCTGCGCCGGGTTCAGCGCCTTGGAGACCTCGGCACCGAGCGAACGCTCCTTGACGCTCTTGATGAAGGTCCGGACGACCGGCAGCGCGACGTCGGCTTCGAGGAGCGCGATGCGGATCTCGCGCGCGGTGGCGTCGATGTCCGCCTCGGAGAGCCGTCCCTTGCCGCGCAGGTTCTTGAAAGTCGCTGAGAGGCGATCGGAGAGAGTATCGAACACGGCGCTCGCGGTCCTCGGGGTCGGTGGCAGCTGGGAATCGCCCTCCAGGGTATCCCGGCCGCACGAGTTGCCGGGATCCCCGTTCAGCCCCGCAACGTCTCCTCCAGTTTCCGGGCCACCGCAGAGGCCTCCTCACGCGGCAGCGGCGCTCCCTCGGGGCCTGTGACATAAAAGGCATCCACGGCGTTCGCGCCCAGCGTGCTGACGTGCGCGCTGCGCACCTGTACCCGCGCGTCCTCCAGCGCCCGTCCGATCCGGAACAGCAGTCCCGGGGCGTCCTGGGCGCGGACCTCGATCACCGTGGCCAGGCGGGAGGCGGCCGGGTGGACGGTGACCCTGGCGGGCGGGGCCAGTACGCCCCGGCGGCGGGGGTAGGCCGCGTCGCGCTCCGCGAGGCGGGCGGCGATGTCCAGGGAGCCGTCCAGGGCGCGGACCAGATCCGCGCGCAGTCGGGCCGCCTGGGGCAGGGAGCCGTACTCCGCGGCAACGCGCCAGTTCAGGAGGAGAACGGAGCCTTCGACGCCGTCGGGGAGGTCCAGGGCGCGCAGCTCGGCGGTGCGGACCGTGAGGCGGTGCATGGCGAGGACGCCGGCCACCGCGGGCAGGACGCCCGGCTGGTCCGGCACGGCGATGAGCAGCTCCACACCGAGCGGTTCGGGATCCCCGGCAGGCTGGTCGTCCGCCGGCGGCTCGGTCTGCGCGCGCAGCGCCAGCACCGGGCTGCCCGTCGCGACCGACTCGATGGCGAGGCGCTCCTGCTCGGCGGTGGGGGCGGCGGCCTCCGGCTCCTCCGGCGCGTCCCCTGCCAGCACGGCCGCGACGCGTTTGACCAGGTCGGCGACGAGTGAGCCGCGCCAGGACGACCAGGCGGCGGGCCCGGTGGCCAGCGCGTCCGCCTCCGTCAGCGCGTGCAGCAGCTCCAGGGTGCCCTGCGAGCCGACCGCCTCGGCGACCGAGCGGACCGTGGCCGGGTCCTCCAGGTCACGCCGGGTGGCGGTGTCGACGAGCAGCAGATGATGACGTACGAGGGCGGCGAGTACGGCGACGTCCTCGCGGTCGAAGCCGATCCGGGCCGCCACATCGCGGGCGATGATCTCGCCGGCCACCGAGTGGTCGCCGGGCCAGCCCTTGCCGATGTCGTGCAGCAGCGCGGCGACCAGCAGCAGGTCGGGGCGGTGGACGCGCCGGGTGAACTCGGAGGCGCGCACGGCCGTCTCGATGAGGTGCCGGTCCACGGTCCAGATGTGCACGGCATTGCGCTGGGGGCGGCAGCGGACCCGCTCCCAGTCGGGCAGCAGGCGGGTGATCAGGCCTTCGGCCTCCAGCGCCTCCCAGACCTCCACGGTGGGGCGGCCGGAGCCGAGCAGGGTGACGAGCTGTTCGCGGGCCTCGGCGGGCCAGGGTGCGGGCAGCGGGCGGGTGGTGGCGGCCAGGCGCCGTACGGCGTGCAGGGAGAGCGGGAGTCCGGCCTGCGCGGCGGCGGCCGCGGCGCGCAAGGGCAGCACGGGGTCGCGCTCGGGGCGCGCGGCGCGGGCGAGCACCACCTCGCCGTCCTGCTCCACGACGCCCTCGGCCAGCGGCGACCGTTCCGTCACCGGCTTGCCGCCGCCCAGCATGGCGCGCAGCCGGGGCCGCACGGCGCGCGACCGCAGTACGCGCCCCACTTCACGCCAGGTGACATCACTGGCGTACGAGATGACCCGTGCCGCCTCGTACACCTGCCGCAGCAGGGTGTCGGCGTCGAGCAGGCCCAGTTCGGCGGCGACCTGGTCCTGTTCCTGGAGCGCGAGCCGGTCGGTCGCGCGCCCGGTGGCCAGGTGCAGGGCGTCGCGTACGTCGAGCAGCCGGCGCCGGGCGTCGTCGAGGCCCTCGCGGGGGGCGTCGGCCAGCCAGGAGGCGGCGACGGCGCGCAGGATGGTGGCGTCCCGCAGGCCACCGCGGGCTTCCTTGAGGTCGGGTTCCAGGAGGTACTGCAACTCGCCCTGGCGTTCGGCGCGTTCGGTGGTGAGTTCCTGGAGTTCGGGCAGGCGTTTGGGCGCCTGGTTGCGCCAGTCGGCGAGGACGGCCGTCCGCAGTCCCGCGGTCAGGCCGAGGTCGCCGGCGATGTGCCGGGCGTCCAGGAGGCCGAGTTGGACCTTCAGATCCTCCCCGGCCGTCTTGCGCGCCTCGGCGGGCGTCCGTACCGAGTGGTCGAGGGCGAGGCCGAGGTCCCAGACGGGGTACCAGATCCGGTCGGCCAGGGCGGCGACCGCGTCCGCGTCGGCGCCGTCGTGCAGCAGGAGGAGATCGAGGTCGCTGCGCGGGGACAGCTCGCCACGGCCATAGCCGCCGACGGCGACCAGGGAGACTCCGCGCAGTCCCTCGGCGCCGGCGGCGAACAGGCCGGTCAGCCAGTCGTCGGTGAGTTCGGCGAGGGCGGTACGGCGCGGCGGCCCGGACCGCGCCCCCTCGGTGAGGAGGCGCAGCCGGGCCGCCGCGTAGCCGCTGGGTCCCGAGTCCTCTGCATCCTTGCGAACGTCCGTACTCGTCACCCAGCGACTCCTGTCTTTACTTCTGTGCGTTCAGAGCGCGTCCGGCCCACGCTCGCCGGTGCGGACCCGCACGGCCGTCTCGACCGGCAGGGACCAGACCTTCCCGTCACCGATCTTGCCGGTGCGGGCCGCCTTGACGATGACGTCGATCAGCTGCTCGGCGTCGTCGTCCTCGGCGAGGACCTCGATGCGGATCTTCGGGACCAGGTCGACGGTGTACTCGGCACCACGGTAGACCTCGGTGTGGCCCCGCTGACGACCGTAGCCGCTGGCTTCGGTGACCGTCAGGCCGTGGACTCCGAAGGCCTGGAGGGCTTCCTTGATCTCGTCGAGCCGGTGGGGCTTGACGACTGCGGTGATGAGCTTCATGCGTCCACCTTCTTGCTCGCAGAGTCGGCGGCGGGGGCCGGGACGGTGCTCCGGGCGGCACCGCCACCGGCACCGCTGAAGTCGTATGCGGTCTCGGCGTGCTCGGCCTGGTCGATACCGGCGACCTCGTCGTCCTCGGAGACCCGCATACCGATGGTCTTGTCGAGGATGAAGGCGAGGACCGCGGAGACGATCAGGGAGTAGGCGAGGACGGCACCGACACCGGCGCACTGCTTCCAGAACTGCTCCAGGCCGCCGCCGTAGAAGAGGCCCTCGACCTCGGACTGGCCCTTGCCGCTGGCGAAGAGGCCGACCAGCAGGGAGCCGACGATGCCGCCGACCAGGTGGACGCCGACGACGTCGAGCGAGTCGTCGTAGCCGAGCTTGTACTTCAGGCCGACCGCCATGGCGCAGAGCAGACCGGCGATGGCGCCGACCGCGATGGCGCCGAGCGGGGAGACCGCACCGCCCGAGGGGGTGATGGCGACCAGACCGGCGACCGCGCCGGAGGCGGCGCCCAGCGTGGTGAACGCGCCGTGGCGGATCTTCTCGTAGAGGAGCCAGGCGAGCATGGCGGCGGCGGTGGCGACCTGCGTGTTGACGAACATCAGCGTGCCGACGCCGTCGTCGTTGCCGAGCCACGAACCGGCGTTGAAGCCGAACCAGCCGAACCACAGGAGACCCGCGCCGAGCATGACCAGCGGGAGGCTGTGCGGGCGCATCGGGTCCTTCTTGAAGCCGACGCGCTTGCCGATGACCAGGATCACACCGAGGGCCGCGGCACCGGCGTTGATGTGGACGGCCGTACCACCGGCGAAGTCGATGACGCCGAGGTCGAAGGCCCAGCCGCCCTCACCCCATACCCAGTGGGCGACGGGGAAGTAGACGATCGTGGCCCACAACGCGACGAACAGCGCCCAGGCCCCGAACTTCACGCGGTCGGCGAGAGCACCGCTTATCAGGGCGGGCGTGATGATCGCGAACATCAGCTGGAAGACCATGAAGGCCAGCAGCGGGATGTTGTACGACCCCCACAGTTCGCCCGTCTCGACACCGCTGAGGCCAACCCAGTCGGAGTTCCATCCGATGACGCTGCCGGAGTCGGTGCCGAACGCCATGGAGAAGCCGTACAGCACCCACAGGATGGTGACGATCCCCAGGCTGATGAAGCTCATCATCAGCATGTTCAGGGTGCTCTTGACCCGGACCATGCCCCCGTAGAAGAAGGCCAGGCCCGGCGTCATCAGCATCACCAGGGCGGAGCAGATGAGCATGAAACCTGTGTTGGCGGCAGAGAGCTCCGTCTCTGCGGCAAGCGTGATGGCTGGTGCCATCGGCGTCTCCTCGTCGTTGGTACGGCCCCGTGCGGGCGAAGCCTGAGCGGATTGAGGGGTGGGCCGGTTATGCGCCATGAGATTGGCGCAGCGCGGTTTCGGTGGAAGCCCCTCGTTGTTTCGCCGCCGTGACGAAGGCGCTGTGGGTGTTACGCGTCGATGAACTGCCGGATTCGGTGCGCGTCGATCGTTATCGTGGCGCAACCTTCGGATGAAGGTATGAGCCGGCCGCGGGCGGCCTTCCGATGACCTGGCATGGGGGAGCCGAGTCGGGCAGTTCGGGAGGGCCGGCCGCGGCCGGGGCTTGAGCGGTGGTGCGGATTCTCAGACCGCCTCGGCGGTCTCGGGCAGCTCGACGGCGAGCCGGTCGGTGAGGTCCACGACCTCGTGCAGATCACCGAAATCGCGTACGGCCGTGTCGACCGTCTTTCGGATACGAGTGTTGACGCGCTCGGAGCGCACCTTCTTGGCGACGGTCATGGCGTCGGTGGCGTACTGCGCGCTCCGCTCGGGCTCGCGCTGGAGGAGATGCACGGTGGCCATGCCGATGAGGTTGAGCGCGTAGGACCGCTGGTGTTCGGAGTCCTTGGCGAAGAGGTCCACGGCCCGCTGCATCAACGGCTCGGCGAGTGACGCGTAGGTCGGGCTGCGGCCCGCGACATAGGCGAGGTCGCGGTAGGAGTGGGAGTTCTCGCCGTACAGCTCGGCCTCGGAGAAGAAGCGGATCCAGTCGGGGTCGGGCTCGTCCCATTCCTCGGCCTCGCCGAAGGTGTCCTCGGCCATCCGCACGGCCCGCTTGCACTTGCCGGGCTGGCCCATGTTGGCGTAGGCGCGGGCCTCCATCGCATACAGCATCGACTGGGTGCGCGGGCTCGCGCAGTCCCGGCTGCCGTACTGGGCGAGGTGGACCAGTTCCAGGGCGTCGTCGGGCCGGCCCAGATGAATCATCTGGCGGCTCATGCTGGAGAGGATGTACGAGCCGAGCGGCCGGTCGGCGGCCTCCTTGGCGGCGTGCAGGGCGAGGACGAAGTACTTCTGCGCGGTGGGCTGGAGTCCGACGTCGTACGACATCCAGCCGGCGAGTTCGGCGAGCTCGGCGGCGACCTTGAAGAGGGTGCGGGTGGTGGACTCGGGCTGGGGTTCCTGGAGGAGGTCGGTCACCTCGTGCAGCTGGCCCACGACCGCCTTGCGGCGCAGGCCGCCGCCGCACTGGGCGTCCCACTGCCGGAACATCACGGTGGTGGACTCCAGCAGTTCCAGCTCGGGCTTGGAGAGCCGGCCGCGGCGGGCCTGGGCGGGGGGCTCGGGCTCGGTGCGCGGGGCCGTCGGGGCGGGGACGAGCCAGCGCTGCATGGGCTCGATGAGGGACGGGCCCGCGGACAGGGCCAGCGAGGTCCCGAGGAAGCCGCGCCGCGCCAGCATCAGGTCGCTGCGCGAGAACTCGCTGAGCAGGGCGATGGTCTGCGGGCCCGTCCAGGGCAGGTCGACTCCGGACACCGACGGTGACTGGCGGGCGGCGCGCAGGCCGAGGTCCTCGACGGAGACGACGCAGCCGAACCGCTCGGAGAACAGCTCGGACAGGATCCGCGGGATCGGTTCGCGCGGGTTCTCGCCGTCCAGCCAGCGGCGTACCCGGGAGGTGTCGGTGGAGATGTGGTTGGCGCCCAACTGGCGCGCCCGGCGGTTGACTTGGCGAGCGAGTTCGCCCTTCGACCAGCCGCTGCGCACGAACCAGGACGTGAGCAGCTCGTTCGGGCGCTTGTCAGCGTGCGTTGCGCTTCCGGCGCTCGTGTCGCTTCCGCTGTTGCCGCTCACTGGAACGCCCCCATCCCTTGGACCACTTGTCACCGAGTGCGCCAAGCCCTATCAGAATGCCGGTAAATACGGCTGCCCGTCCGGAAGTTCTCACCCTTCGAACGGAAAGCCGAGTTGCCTCCGGCATACCCGCAAGTGCAAGCGCCCCCAGGACTCGTGCACTCAAAGTAATCCTACGATCACGGGTCCAGCCATGGCGATCCCGGAAACGCCACCATTCGCCACCCCTTCGAATGAACTCACGGTCGTCTCCACACGATTCACTTGACATAGGACGACCGGGCATGGGCGGAGCGGTGCACTCTGGGGCGCGCAGCGTCGGACGCACCACCCGGGACGCTTCCGAGCGCCGCCCGGGATGCGTGGAGCCGGGCGCGAGAAGGCACAAGGTGGACACAGAGGGTCACGATCCGCACCCGCGTCGTAACCGCTGACGCGCCGGACCCGTTGGAGGGGGCATGGGCTTCACGATCGCCGGCATCCGCGAGATCCGCTCCGGCACGCGTCGACGCGGCCGGTCGTCGGAGTGCACCGCCGTCGCCGAGTTCACCGGTCTGTGGGGCTGGGACGTGGTGCCGGGAGCGCGAGCGGCGGCGGGCGAATGCTCCTGCGGCCGCGCGGACTGCCCCGAACCGGGCGCCCATCCCCTGCACTTCGCGCCCCGGGTCCCGGCCGGCGCCACCCTGGACGAGGTCTCCCGCACCTGGTCGGAGTACCCCGGCGCCGCGGCGATGCTGGCGGTCGGCCGGGCCTTCGACGTGATCGAGGTGGCCGAACCCGCCGGGCGCCGCGCGCTGGCCCGTCTGGAGCGCATGGGCCTGCCCCTCGGCCCGGTCACCGCCACCCCGGACGGCCGCGCCCACTTCTTCGTCGCCCCCGGCGCCGCCGCCGAGCTCCCCGAGCTGCTCTACCGCATGGGCTGGGACGACCCGACCTCCCTCGACCTGCGCGGCCTGGGCCCCGGCACCTGCATCACGGCCCCGCCGTCCGACCGCGGCGGCCTCGGCCCCGTGCGCTGGCTGCGCTCCCCCGCGCTGGACTCGGCGACCAAGCCTCCGGCGGCGCGACTGCTGCTCGGCACCCTGGCCTACGTCGCCCACCGCTCCCGCGCATAGCGAAGCGCCCACCTCCTCGACGGGGGCGGGCGCTTCTTCACATACCCACTTCGGTAGGCGGGCTCACTCGCCGATGAGCGCATCCACGAACGCCTCCGGCTCGAACGGCGCCAGGTCGTCCGCACCCTCGCCCAGCCCGACCAGCTTGACGGGCACGCCCAGCTCGCGCTGCACGGCGACCACGATGCCGCCCTTGGCCGTACCGTCCAGCTTGGTCAGGACGATGCCGGTGATGTCGACGACCTCGGCGAAGACCCGGGCCTGCACCAGCCCGTTCTGACCGGTGGTCGCGTCCAGCACGAGCAGCACCTCGTCGAGCGGCGCGTGCTTCTCCACGACCCGCTTGACCTTGCCGAGCTCGTCCATGAGGCCGGTCTTGGTGTGCAGCCGGCCCGCGGTGTCGATGAGGACGACGTCGGAGCCCATCTCCTTGCCCTCCTTCACCGCGTCGAAGGCGACCGAGGCGGGGTCGCCGCCCTCCGGACCGCGCACGGTGTGGGCACCGACCCGCTCGCCCCAGGTCTGGAGCTGATCGGCGGCGGCGGCACGGAAGGTGTCGGCGGCGCCGAGCACGACGCTGTTGCCGTCGGCGACCAGGACCCGGGCGAGCTTGCCGGTGGTCGTGGTCTTGCCGGTGCCGTTGACCCCGACGACCATCACGATGCCGGGCTTGCGGTCCTCCGGCTCGGTCTTCACCGTCCGGTCCATGTCGGTGCCGATCAGCTTGAGCAACTCCTCGCGCAGCAGGCAGCGCAGCTCCTCGGGCGTGCGGGTGCCGAGCACCTTCACCCGCTCGCGCAGGCCCTCGACCAGCTCCTGGGTGGGCAGCACGCCGACGTCGGCGGTGAGCAGAGTGTCCTCGATCTCCTCCCAGGTGTCGTCGTCCAGATGCTCGCGCGAGAGCAGCGTGAGCAGGCCCTTGCCGAGGGCGTTCTGGGAACGGGACAGACGGGCCCGCAGCCGCACGAGGCGGCCCTCGGCGGGCTCCGGGACCTCGATCTCGGTCGGCGGGAGCTCTTCGACGACGGGCGGTTCCTCGACAGCGGTGGCCGGGCCGCCGGGAAGATCCACCTCCTCTATGGTCCGGCGCGGTTCGTCGCGCGGCGTCTCGGCCTCGTCGCCGACGTGCGGCTCGGCCGGAGGGGCGGTGATGTCGGGCGCTGCGGGGGGCGGCGGGGGCAGCTGCTTCTTGCGCCGGCTGCCGACGACGAGCCCGCCGAGAGCACCGAGCACGACCACGGCGATGACTACAGCAAGGATGACGATGTCCATAACGCCTCCAGTATGCGTGACCCCCTGTCCGGCCAGCCGCCACCTGATCAGGGCCGCGCGCCCTCGGGCCGGGCCGGCCCGCCGTCGGCCTCGCGCCGGTGGGAAGCCCTCCGGGACGGAGTCACAACGCGTCCGGTGTCGGACGACGGTGGGGTCCGCGAATGCGTACCCAGGGCGTGTCATGACTCATGAGGTGGGCGGTGACACGCACTTGCCATTCCCAGCCCCTGGCTATCTGATGCCCCGTCAGCTACCGTCCTCCCGCCGAAAGCCGCCCGTCGGAGGGGACCCCCATGCCCGTCACGGTCGTACGCTTCAACCTCGTCGAGCCCGACGCGACCCCCGCCTCGCTGGCCGCCCGCTACCGCACCGCCCTGGAGATGGCCGCGTACGCCGACGAGCACGGGATCACCACCGTGCAGACCGAGGAGCACCACGGCGTCGCCAACAACTGGCTGCCCTCGCCGTTCGCCTTCGCGGGCGCGGTCTTCGGCGCCACGAAGCGCGTCGCGGTCACCGTCTCGGCGATCATCGGTCCGCTGCACGACCCACTGCGGCTGGCCGAGGACATCGCCGTACTGGATCTGCTCGGCGGCGGCCGCCTGGTGACCGTGGCCGGGATCGGGTACCGGCCCGAGGAGTACGCGCTGTTCGACGTGGACTGGAAGCGGCGCGGCCGGATCCAGGACGAGGTCCTGGAGACGCTGCTGAAGGCCTGGACCGGCGAGGAGTTCGAGTACCGCGGCCGTACGGTACGCGTCACCCCGCGCCCCTTCACCGAGCCGCACCCCCTGCTGCTGGTCGGCGGCTCCTCGAAGGCCGCCGCACGCCGGGCCGCCCGCCTCGGCCTGCCGTTCTTCCCCAGCGCGCACCTGCCGGAGCTGGAGGCGTACTACAAGGAGCGGCTCATCGAGTACGGCACCGAGGGCTGGACGATGATGCCGGCCGCCGAGACCCCGCTGCTGCACCTCGCCGAGGATCCGGACCGGGCCTGGGCGCAGTACGGCGCGCACTTCCTGCACGAGGCACGGACGTACGCCTCCTGGCAGTCGGGGGACATCCGCTCGGCCGTGCGGTCGGCGGCCACGACGGTGGACGAGCTGCGCGCGGAGGGCGTGTACCGGGTGCTGACGCCCGAGCAGTGCGCGGCTCAGGGCCTGGACAACCTCGTGCTGCATCCGCTGTGCGGCGGGATGCCGCTGGAGGAGGGCTGGCGCAGTCTGCGGCTGCTGTGCGAAGACGTACTGCCCCGGCTCACTGACTGAGCCGGGGCAGTACGTCTTTCACGAGTACGAGGAGAGGGGCAGCGGGGACTTGGCCCTTCTCCCCGAGTCCGGGGGGCTCCCCTGTGGGGGTCAGCCCATCTCCTCCAGCTTCTTGCCCTTGGTCTCGGGCACGAACTTGAGGATGAAGGGGATGGAGAGGAAGGCGAACACCGCGTACATGACGTAGGTGAGCGACAGGTTCCACTCCGACAGGTCCGGGAAGGTGATCGTGATGACCCAGTTGGCGATCCACTGGGCCGAGGCGGCCACACCGAGCGCGGCGGCGCGGATCTTGTTCGGGAAGACCTCGCCGAGCATGACCCAGACCACGACACCCCAGGACAGGGCGAAGAAGAGCACGAACGCGTTGGCGGCGATCAGCGCCACGGCACCCTGGGCGGTCGGCAGCGGGTCGTTGCCGTTCTGGTAGGAGAAGGCCCAGGCGGCCAGCGCGAGCGAGAGGCCCATGCCGACCGAGCCGATCAGGGCGAGGGGCTTGCGGCCGATCCGGTCCACGAAGATCATCGCGATCACGGTGCCGATGATGTTGATGATCGACGTCTCGAACGAGTAGAAGAACGAGCTCGACGGGTCCACGCCGACGGACTGCCACAGCAGGTTCGAGTAGTAGAAGATGACGTTGATGCCGACCAGCTGCTGGAAGACGGAGAGGCCGATACCGATCCAGACGATCGGCAGCAGACCGAACTTGCCGCCCAGCAGGTCCCTGAACGTCGACTGGTGGTCGCTGCGCATGGCGTCGTCGATCTCGGCGACACGGGCGTCGAGGTCGATGTCACCCTCGACGTCGGCGAGCACCTTCTTGGCCTCGTCGGTACGGCCGACGCTGATCAGGAAGCGCGGGGACTCGGGGATGGCGAAGGACAGCAGGCCGTAGACGAGGGCCGGTACGACCATCACGCCGAGCATCCACTGCCAGGACTCCAGGCCCGCGATCTTTCCGCGCTCCTCGCCATCGGCCATGTTGAGGATGGCCCAGTTGACGAGCTGCGAGACGGCGATGCCGATGACGATGGCGGCCTGCTGGAACGAGGCGAGCCTGCCCCGGTAGGCCGGCGGGGCGACCTCGGCGATGTAGGCGGGACCGATGACCGAGGCCATACCGATCGCTATGCCGCCGAGGACACGCCAGGCGGCGAGGTCCCACGCGGCGAAGGGAAGGCCGGAACCGACGGCCGACACGGCGAACAGCACCGCCGCGATCTGCATGACACGGATACGGCCGATACGGTCCGCGATCCGGCCGGCGATGGCCGCGCCGACCGCACTGCCGAGCAGGGCGCAGGCGGCGACCGTTCCGGTGGCACCCGAGCTCAGGTCGAACCTGTCCTGGATGCCGCCGTTGGCGCCGTTGATGACAGAGCTGTCATAGCCGAACAGGAAACCGCCCATGGCGGCCGCGGCCGTGATGAAGACGACGTGCCCGAGGTGTTCGGGGTGCGTCTTCGCTCCTGACTGGGGTGCCTGCGCTGTGCTGGTCACGTGTAACTCCTTGGGCACCGGCAACGCTGCCGGGTGGGTCAGCCCCTCCAAGTCGAGGTACCTGAAGGTAAAAGCAACGTTGCAGAGACTATGCCTTCAGGTTTCGAAGTCAAGAGGCAAATGATGTGACCTTTGAAGCCCAAGATGACGGTGTTGTGTTCAACTCTTGAAGGAAGAGGAGGGGCTTAGCGCAGGCGCTGGCTGATGACCTTCGACACACCGTCGCCCTGCATGGAGACGCCGTACAGCGCGTCGGCGACCTCCATCGTCCGCTTCTGGTGGGTGATCACGATCAGCTGCGAGGCTTCCTGCAGCTCCTGCATGATGCGGATCAGCCGCTGGAGGTTGGTGTCGTCGAGGGCGGCCTCGACCTCGTCCATGACGTAGAACGGGCTGGGCCGCGCCTTGAAGATCGACACCAGCAGCGCGACGGCGGTCAGCGAGCGCTCGCCGCCGGAGAGCAGGGAGAGCCGCTTGACCTTCTTGCCCGGGGGCCGGGCCTCGACATCGACGCCCGTGGTGAGCATGTTGTCGGGATCGGTCAGGATCAGCCGGCCCTCACCCCCGGGGAACAGCCGGCTGAAAACGCCCTCGAACTCCCGGGCGGTGTCCCGGTAGGCCTCGGTGAAGACCTGCTCGACCCGCTCGTCGACCTCCTTGACGACCTGGAGCAGATCGGCGCGGGTCTTCTTCAGGTCCTCCAACTGCTCACTGAGGAACTGGTGGCGCTCCTCCAGCGCGGCGAACTCCTCCAGGGCGAGCGGATTGACCTTGCCGAGCTGCTGGTACGCCCGCTCGGCCGCCTTCAGCCGCTTCTCCTGCTCACCGCGCACGAAGGGCTTCGGCCGGTTGCGCGGATGCTCCGGGTCCTCCGGCAGCTCCTCGCCCTCGGCGGGCGGCGACGGCGGTACGAGCTGGTGAGGGCCGTACTCCTCGACGAGCCCGGCCGGCTCCACGCCGAGTTCCTCCAGCGCCTTGGTCTCCAGCTGCTCGATCCGCAGCCGCTTCTCGGCGCCGAGCACCTCACCGCGGTGCACGGAGTCGGTGAGCTTGTCGAGTTCGGCCTTGAGGTCGCGGCCCGTGTTCCGGGCGGCGGTGAGCTCCTGCTCCCTTGTCGCCTTGGCGGCCTCGGCGGCGGCGCGCTCCGCCTCGGCCCGGCCGAGGGACACCTCGACGTGCGCGAGCAACTGCCGGGCACCGGAGGCGACGGCCTCGGCGACGGCGGCCTCGTGCCGCAGACGCGCCCGCCGCTGCTCGGCACGCGCGCGTGCCTCGCGCTCCGCTCGGGCGGCGCGGTCGAGGGAGTCGGCCCGTCCGGCGAGCCCCTTGACCCGTTCCTCGTGCGTACGGACCTGGAGGCGGGCCTCCATCTCGGTCTGTCGCGCGTTGGCGCCATCGGCGGCGAGACGGTCGCGTACGGAGGTGTCGGGTTCCTCTTCTACGGGCATCTCCTCGGCGACTTCGAGCCGCTCGGCGAGTACCTCGACCTCTTCCAGGGCCTTGTCCAGCGCCTCCTGCGCCCGCGCGGCGGCGGCCACGGACCGCTCGGCCTCCCCGGCCGCGCCCCGCGCCTGCCCGGCGAGCCGGCCGAGCTGCTGGGCCACGGCGGACTTCTCCCGGTCGGCGGCGCGGCGCCGCTCGCCGAGCTCCTCTACGAGGGTTGCGCACTCCTTGCGGCGCGCACTTGCGGCTTGCTGCGCCTCGGTCAGCTCCTCGCAGCGGACGGCCAGCTCTTCCAGCTCGGCGGCTGCCTCGTCGACGGACGCCTGTACCTCGAGGAGGCTGGGTGCGCCTGCGGAGCCGCCGTGGGCGAAGTGGGCGCCGAGGAGGTCGCCTTCGGCGGTCACCGCGGTGAGGTCGGGGTGGGCGTAGACAAGGTCTTCGGCGTCTTCGAGGGTGTCGACCACGACGATTCCGTGCAGGAGGCGGCCTACCGCGGGCATGAGGTCGGAGGGCCCGCGGACCAGATCTGCCGCTTGTTGTTGTCCGGCGCCTGCGGGTTCGTCGTGGCTGGGCGCGCCGTTCCCCGCGCCCCTTTGGGGCGCCTGTGGTGATCCTGCGAGAAGCAGCGACGCCCGTCCGCCGTCCTGCTTGCGCAGCAACCGGATCGCCTCTGCCGCCGCGGCCGGTGATGTCACCGCAAGGGCGTCCGCCGCCGCGCCGAAGGCCGCCGCCAGGGGGACCTCGTAGCCGGGGGTCACCGTCAGGAGTTCCGCCGCCGGACCCAGCAGACCCGTGAGCCGGTCCTTCGCGCCCAGCAACGCGCCCGTGCCGTCCTTGCGGCGCAAGCCCATCGCCAGCGCCTCGTGCCGGGCCTGAGTCGCGGCGCGCTTGCGCTCGGCCGCCGTCGCCGCCTCCCGGGCCGCCGTCAGCGCGGCCTCCGCCTCCGCCAGCGCCGTCTTCGCCGCGTCATGCCGCTCCGCCAGCTCCGCGTCGCCCGCGTCGAGGCCGTCGACCTCGGCCTTCAGGGCCTCGTACTCCTCCTGTGCGGCGAACGCCCGCTCCTGGGCCTCGTCGCGGGCGGCGGCGAGGCGGTCGATCTCGGCCTGGGCGGAGGCGGCGCGTGAACGGGCGGCGTTGACCTGGCCGTTCAGCCGGGCCAGGCCCTCACGGCGGTCGGCGATGGCGCGGGCGACATCCTTCAGGCGCCGCTCTTCGAGGGCGAGTTCGCGCTCCAGCTCGGCGCGGTGGGCGACCGTGTCGTCCAGGGCGCGCTCGGCCGCCTCCAGGGCCGCTTCCAGCTCGGCCTCCTGCTCACGGATCCGGGCGGCCTCGCGCTCCATGTCCTCGGGGTCACGGCCGCGCCGCTCCTCGGGGGGCGCGGAGCCGGCGCTCCTCACGCGCGCGTCGGCGAGCGAGACGGTGCCGCGGACGCGTTCGGCGAGCTGGGAGAGCTCGTACCAGGTCTGCTGGGCGCGCTGGAGGCGCGGCGTGAGCCGCCGTACCTCGTCCTCCAGGAGCGCCTCGCGCTGGAGCGCCTTCTTCAGCTCCAGTTCGGCGGCTTCCTTGCGTTCCTTCAGGGCGGCCTCGTCGGCGACCTCGGCATTGAGGGCTTCGCGCAGCCGTACGAGATCGTCCGCCAGCAGCCTCAGCCGGGCGTCCCGCAGATCCGCCTGGATCACGGCGGCCCTGCGGGCGACCGCGGCCTGGCGGCCGAGGGGCTTGAGCTGTCTGCGCAGCTCGTCGGTCAGGTCCTGCACGCGCGCGAGGTTGGCCTGCATCGCGTCCAGCTTCCTGAGGGCCTTCTCCTTGCGCTTGCGGTGCTTCAGCACTCCCGCGGCCTCTTCGATGAAGGCCCTGCGGCCCATCGGATCCGCGTGCAGAACGGAGTCGAGCTGGCCCTGGCCGACGATGACGTGCATCTCGCGGCCGATGCCGGAGTCGGAGAGGAGTTCCTGGATGTCGAGGAGACGACAGGTGTCGCCGTTGATCTGGTACTCGCTGCCGCCGTTGCGGAACATGATCCGCGTAATGGTGACCTCGGCGTACTCGATGGGCAGCGCCCCGTCGGAGTTGTCGATGGTCAGCGACACCTCGGCACGGCCCAGCGGCGGACGGCCGGTGGTGCCGGCGAAGATGACGTCCTCCATCTTGCCGCCGCGCAGCGACTTGGCACCCTGCTCGCCCATGACCCAGCTGAGCGCGTCCACGACATTGGACTTGCCCGAGCCGTTCGGTCCGACGACACACGTGATACCCGGCTCGAACCGGAGTGTGGTCGCCGAGGCGAACGACTTGAACCCACGGAGGGTCAGGGCCTTGAGGTGCACGCCGCTGGACTCTACCTTCCGGGGGTGTCTCACTCCATGAACCCGCGGTTTCGCCTATGAACGTGCAGGGCACACCAGACGTTAAAGAGAGTGAAAGGATGCGCGGGGGAAAGAAAGAAGGGACGCCGAAGCGTCCCTTGCAACTTCTGACAACTTAGCGGTTGATATGGGCTGCCCAACCGCTGCGTTTGCCTTGTGGAGCGGTGCAGCGATCAGGTGAGCGCAGGCTCCGCCTGGTGTGCGTCGATGCTCTCCATGAGACTGTCGTGAGAAGCGGCAGCCGTCAGCGCGTCGTTCTCCGCCTGGATCCGTACAAGCTCGGATTCCAGGTCCTGCACGCGCTGCTGGAGCCGTCGCATCTCGGCGAGGAGTCGAGGGTCGGAGCCGCCGACGTAACCGAGAAGCGCCTTTGCCATGATGGATGGTCCTCCACACTGAGTGACCGACCGAAGCGGTGTGGGTCGTGAGGGATTCGCACCCACGGTGCTTGGCACTCTTGAGTTCTTGCTGCCGTTCTTACATGCCAAACAGCTAAGGTGCGCGGGGCTTTCAGCGTCTCACCAAAAAGTTTGACGGTCAACACGATCACGCCCCGTATTGGCGGGCATCCCGGGGGCGCGCGGCAAAAACGGCGGCGCTGCGACTCCTGCGGGGCCCTGAGGGCGTGGCGATCATCCTTACGTGCGGAACCTGCCGGCGCAAGCGTTTCTCGGCAACCACCTGGACCTTTCTGCTGGGGCCAGGTGCCGGTGGCATGCTCCTCCGCCTCCTCGGGACCCGACGGCGCCCCGTGATCACCGGATGGCGAAGCCGTCGTATCCGCCGCGCGGTGTGTCCCAGATCTCGGTGACGCCGTCCACACGGCCGGGCGTGTCGTCGCCCTGGAGCCAGTCGAGGAGCCCCTGACAGCCGGTGCGCGGACCCTCGGCGACCACCTGGACCCGTCCGTCGTCCAAATTGAGAGCAAAACCACTCAGGCCGCCGATCTCCAGCGCCTTGGCACGCGTGAACCAGCGGAAACCCACGCCTTGGACACGTCCACGCACCCAGGCAACCAGCCGCACATCCTCGCTCATGGGTGCAACCTAACCGGCCAATGTCTCACTGGGCACTTCCACACCCGACGCCATGCGGTACCGTCCCGACCCAATGAATCTCATATGAAACTCACTCGATCGGGTGGGTTTGGTTGATCGCAGAGGACGAGTCGACCGCACGGACGAGGAAGGCCAGGACATGGGACGCCACCGACGCTCCGCCGCCGGCCGCGCCGCCACGGGCCGCGCCACGGGGGTCAATCACACAGAGGGTTCCTCCCCGAGGAATCCTGACCCGCTGAACTCGTACCCGGACTCGCACCCGGACGACTCGGTGGGCATCGCGCCCTACCTGCACCAGGACGCGTACGCCGGCGCCTACGCGCAGACCGAGGCGTACCTCTTCGCTGGCGACGAGGGCTATGCCGAGGACTACGCCCGCGTCACGGACACCGCCGTCTTCGCGAGCGATGGCTTCACGCCCGACGACGGCTCCCGGCGCATGAGCTCGCACCGCAAGAAGAGGAAGGCCGTCACCCCGGTGCGCACCGGACTGCTCGGGGTCTCCGCGGCCGTGGCCCTCGGCACCGTCGCGGTCGCCACCGGCGTGCTGCCCGGCGGCGACAACTACACCCTCGGCGGGGGCAGCGGCGACAAGGTGCAGGCGGTCGATTCCCCGACCGGCTCGCCGAGCGAGCAGGGCGGCACCTCCGGCAGCGCGGAGAGCCGCGACGACAGCTCGCCGGCCAGCCGTGACCAGGAGCGGGCGGCCTCGCCGTCGGCGTCGCCGTCGACCTCGTCGGCCGCGCCGACCGAGACCCCGTCGAAGAAGCCGAAGGCCACTCCGTCCAAGAAGCCGAAGGCCACGCCGTCGCAGGTCGAGACCAAGGCGCCGGAGAAGACCAGCCCGCCGGTGACCCTGTCGGAGGAGGCCGCCGCCGCGGCCGCGGTGCTGAATCTCGTCAACGAGGAGCGGACGAAGGCCGGCTGCAGCCCCGTCGCCGCCAACAGCGCCCTGTCCGAGCTGGCCTCGGCCTTCAGCGAGGACATGGCCAAGCGCGACTTCTTCGACCACACCAACCCGGACGGCGAGAGCCCCTGGGACCGGGCCGCCAAGGCCGGTATCACCAACCTCGGCGCCGAGAACATCGCCCGGGGCCAGGCCGACGCGGCCGCGGTGATGGGCGCCTGGATGAACAGCCCCGGCCACCGGGCCAACATCCTGAACTGCGACTTCAAGACGCTGGGCGTCGGCGTACAGATCGCGCCCGGCGGACCCTGGTGGACGCAGAACTTCGGGTACTAGAAGCGCGTAGTCAAGCCGAAGACAACTAACGATAAGTTAGCGCAAAATCCCCGTTAGCGCTGTATGCCAGTACGCTTCAGGTATGGACACCACCCAGGAGCGCACGGCGGAGCAGGACCTGCCGTACAACGTGTTCGCGAAGGCCTGTCCCTCGCGCGGCACGCTGGAGCATGTCACGGGACGCTGGGGCGCGCTCACGCTCGGCGCCCTGCACGAGGGGCCGCTGCGCTTCAACGAGCTGCGTCGCCGCGTCGACGGCGTCAGCGAGAAGATGCTGTCCCAGACCCTGCACGCGCTGGAGCGCGACGGCCTGGTGCACCGCGAGGCCCAGCCGACCAACCCGCCCCGCGTGGACTACGAACTGACACCGCTCGGGCGCGGCGTCGCGGAACGGCTGCTCACCCTCATCCACTTCCTGGAAGGGCAGATGGACGACGTGCTCGACGCACGGGAGCGCTACGACGAAACCCGCGGCGCCCGCTGACACTTGGGGCAGAAGTAGCTCGACCGGTTCATCCACGGGCGCCTGCGCATCGGCGTACCGCACCTCCCGCACGGCAGACCTTCACGGCCGTACGCGTCCAGGGACCGGTCGAAGTAGCCCGACTCGCCGTTGACGTTGACGTACAGGCTGTCGAAGCTGGTGCCGCCCACGGCGAGGGCCGCGTTCATCACATCCCTTACGTGGCCCAGGAGTTCGAGGCTGCGCGGGCGGGTGAAGGTCGCCGTCGGGCGGTCGTAGTGCAGGCGGGCGCGCCAAAGGGCCTCGTCCGCGTAGATGTTGCCGACGCCGCTGATCAACGACTGGTCGAGCAGGGCCCGTTTGATGGTGCTGCGCTTGCGGCGCAGCGCCTGGTGGAAGGCCTCGTCGTCGAAGAGCGGGTCGAGCGGGTCGCGGGCGATGTGCGCGATGACGTCGGGCAGGCCTTCGGGTGTGTTGTCGTGCAACGACAGCCCGCCGAAGGTGCGTTGGTCGACGAAGCGCAGTTCGGTGCCGAGGGCGTCGGCGAAGCGCACCCGGATGCGCAGATGCTTCTCGGCCGGTACCTCGTGCGGCTGGACGAGGAGCTGGCCGCTCATGCCGAGATGGGCCAGGACCGACTGGTTGGTGTCCTCCAGAGGCAGCCACAGGTACTTGCCGCGACGGCTCGGGACGCCGATGCGGTGGCCCTTGAGCCGGTGCGCGAAGTCGTCGGCGCCCGCGATGTGCCGGCGCACCGCACGCGGGTGCAGCACCTCGGCATCGGCGACGGTCCGGTGGGCGACCCACCGTTCCAGACCGCGTCGTACGACCTCGACCTCGGGCAACTCGGGCATGGGATCCCCCGTACAAGCCGGTGTATGAACCGAGCGCCCGCCCCGGTACGGGTGCGGGCGCTCGGGTCGCGCTGTTCTTCTCAGGCGGAGGCGGACGCCTCGTCGGCTTCCGTCGCCGCGGCCTCCGCTGCCGCGGCGGCATGCTTGGCGCGCTCGTCCGCGTCGGCCCGGATGGACCGCCAGGCGGACTCGGCGGCCTGCTGCTCCGCCTCCTTCTTGCTGCGGCCGGTGCCGGTGCCGTACGAGACGCCTCCGACGCGGGCGGCAGCAGTAAAGGTCTTCTCGTGGTCGGGGCCGGTCTCCGTGACCAGGTACTCGGGCACGCCGAGTTCTTCGGTCGCGGTGAGCTCCTGGAGACTGGTCTTCCAGTCCAGGCCGGCTCCGAGATTCGAGGACTTCTCGATCAGGGGATCGAACAGGCGGTGCACCAGCTCCGCCGCCGAGTCCAGGCCCTGGTCGAGATAGACCGCGCCGATCACCGCTTCCAGGGTGTCGGCGAGGATGGATGCCTTGTCCCTGCCGCCCGTGCCCTCTTCACCGCGGCCGAGCCGGATGAAGGAACCCAGGTCGAGCCCACGGCCCACCTCCGCCAGCGCACGCGAGTTGACCACCGCGGCCCGCAACTTGGCCAGCTGGCCTTCGGGCAGGTCGGGGTGGGTGCGGTACAGCGTGTCGGTGACGACGAGGCCGAGCACGGAGTCCCCGAGGAACTCAAGACGCTCGTTCGTCGGCAGACCGCCGTTCTCGTATGCGTACGACCGGTGGGTCAGTGCACGCACCAGAAGGGCGGACTCGAGTTTGTACCCGAGCCGCCCTTCCAACAGCGTGTGGGACGAGGCCGTGGTCTCCGCAGAGTTTTTCTTCGGCGTGGACACAGTGCCTCTCACCAGCCGCTCAGACCTCGAGGACCTGGCGCTTGTTGTAGGTGCCGCAAGACGGGCACGCGATGTGCTGCTGCTTGGGCTCGTGGCAGCGCTCGCACGCAACCAGGGTGGGGACCGCAGCCTTCCACTGCGACCGGCGGTGGCGCGTGTTGCTGCGCGACATCTTCCGCTTCGGAACAGCCACGGCTACTTCTCCTGCTTCTCGTCGGCGCGTGCTGACTGAGGCGCGCCGCCGCTCATCTCGTCCTTCTCGCCGTCTTCGAGTGAACCGGCGAGTCCCTTCAGTGCCGCCCAACGGATGTCGACGGCGTCATGGTGGTGGTCCGGGTCGTCCGCAAGGCGTGCGCCGCACTCGGCACACAGACCTGGGCAGTCTTCCTGGCACACCGGCTGCATCGGCAGTGCGAGCACCACCGCATCCCGCAGCACGGGTTCGAGGTCGAACAAGCCGTCCTCGAGATAGAGCCTGTCCTCGTCTTCCTCGGCGTCGTCGACGGGTTCCGCACGGTGTGCGCGGCCCCGGTCGTCGGCGTCAGGGTACGAGAACATCTCCTGGAAGTCCGCTTCGAGATCGAGCTGAAGCGGCTCCAGACACCTTACGCACTCCCCCTCGGCCAGCGCACGGGCGGTGCCTGTGACAAGCACCCCTTCCATGACCGACTCAAGTCGGAGTTCGAGCTCCACCGGAGCGCCTTCCGGCACTCCGATGACGTCCTTCAGACCGAGGTCCTTCGGGGCGTCGATCGTGCGGTTCAGGCGCTGGAGCGCGCCAGGACGCCGCCCCAGCTCGTGTGTGTCGAACACGAGAGGGTTGCGGTGGTCGAGGCGGGCGTTCAGAGCCATTCCTGCTTTCGATCTTCTGAGCTCAGGGGACGCCGCCCTTCGGTGTCCGAGGGCAGCGCTGATCGCGGACGTACGCGCGACCGAAGAGCCAGGATACTGGACCTTTCGCCGACAGCCCAATCCGGTGTGCTCTCCCGGTCACGGCCCGCGGCTCAGCCCTGGCCGCGGCCCTGCTCGTAGGCCCGCAGCTGCTCCGCGCTGATCATACCGGTGTCGAAGAGGCTGGTCTCGTCGAGGGCATAGCCCTGCTGGGCCTGCTGGGGCATCTGGTGCGGGTCGTACGCCGGCTGCTGGGCGTCGTAGCCCTGGTAGGCGTACGGGTCGGCCTGCTGGTAGCCGTACGGGTCCTGCTGGGCGTACGCGGGCTGCTGATAGCCGCTGTACGTGTCGTACGCCGGCTGCTGCGGGGCGTAGTCCGGCTGCTGCGGGGCGTAGTCCGGCTGCTCGGGCTGGTGCTGCTGCGGGACCTGGGCGTCCTGCTCGGCCAGGGCCGCGAGGTCGGCGAGGTAGTCGGCGTCGCTGGAGTGCTGGACGGTGCTGATGTCGTCGGCGAGGGCGCCGAGGTCGTCGGAGGCGATCCGGCCGTGCAGCTTCTGGCGGCCGCGGCCGACGGCGTCCAGGGTCTTGGCGAGGACCGCCTCGAAGGCGCCGAGCTTGACGTCGACGTACTCGTCGGCGGTACGGCGCAGGGTCTCCGGGTCGTGGCTGCGCTCGGGGGCGTCCTCGTCCTCGTAGCCCTGCTCGTCGACGCCCGGGCCGGTGCCGAGGAGCTTCTCGCGGCCGCGGCCGACGGAGCCGAGGGTCTTGGTGAGGACGACCTCGAAGTTGGCGAGCTTGGAGTCGACGTAGTCGTCGGCCTCGGCGCGGATGTCCTCGGCCTCCTTGCGGGCCTCGGCGAGGATGCGGTCGGCCTCCGCCTGGGAGCGGCGGGCGACCTCCGTGTCGGAGATCAGGGAGCCCCGCTCGGCGTGCGCGGTGCGGACGATCCGCTCGGCCTCCTGACGGGCCTGCTCGACCATCTGCTCGCGGTCGCCGATCAGCTCCTGGGCCTGCGCGAGGGAGCCGGGCAGGGCCTGGCGGACCTCTTCGAGCAGCGAGAGCAGCTCGGCGCGGTTGACCACGCACGAGGCCGACATCGGCATCGACCGGGCACTGGAGACCGCCGAGACGATCTCGTCGAGCTTCTTCTGCACGTCCACCGTGTGCTCGCCACTCTCTACAGCTGTGTTGGAGACGGACGGGACGACTGTAGCCCCATCAGTCCTTGCGCAGCCGCTCGTTCAGGGCTTCCAGCACGGCGGGCGGGACCAGGTGCGAGACATCGCCGCCCCAGGTCGCGACCTCCTTGACCAGCGAGGAGGACAGGAAGCTGTAGGTGGGGTTGGTCGGTACGAAGAGGGTCTCGACGCCCGAGAGGCCGTTGTTCATCTGGGCCATCTGCAGCTCGTAGTCGAAGTCGCTGACCGCGCGCAGGCCCTTGACGATGGCGGGGATGTCGCGCTGCTTGCAGAAGTCGACGAGGAGGCCGTGGAAGGCCTCGACCTTCACGTTCCCGTACTCGGCGGTGACCCTGCGGATCAGCTCGATCCGCTCGTCGATCTCGAACAGACCCCTCTTGGCCTGATTGATCATCACCGCGACGTACACCTCGTCGTACAGCCTGGAGGCGCGGGCAATGATGTCGAGGTGTCCGTTGGTAATGGGGTCGAACGATCCTGGACAGACGGCACGGCGCACTTGAGGTCCCTCGCTCTCCGGTCCGGTCATCGTGCGTCTTCGCACGTAGAGGCGGCGCGACCGTACCAAAACGTTCCCTCGCCGTAGCGACGGGCCCGGATCGCTTCGAAGCCGTGCGGCCAGCGGAATTCGCCGCCTCTGGTGCTGCGCTCCACGGTGACGAGCACCTCCGGCGCGAGCCAGCCTTCTGAGCGGAGTGTGAGCAGAATCTCGCGAAGATCGTGATCTGTGACTCGGTAGGGCGGGTCGAGGAAGACGAGGTCGTACGGCTCGGTCGGCGGCGGTGACTGGATGATCTGTTCGGCTTTGCCGGCCCTCACTTCGGCGCCGGGGAGGCCGAGAGCTTTTACGTTCTCCCTGATGGTGCGGGCGGCTCTGGCGTCGGCCTCGACGAGCAAAGTGTGGCCGGCGCCACGGGAGAGCGCTTCGAGGCCGACCGCACCGGAGCCCGCGTACAGGTCGAGGACTCGTTCGCCGTCCAAGGGGCCGCCGAGGAGCGACTGCCAGGTGGAGAAGAGGCCCTCGCGTGCGCGGTCGGAGGTGGGGCGGGTGCCGGTGCCTGGCGGCACGGCGAGGCGACGTCCGCCGGCTGCGCCGGCGATCACGCGGGTCATCTTCGGTCCTTGGTCGTGGGCGGCTTTGGTATCAGTGTGGCTGGTCGCGCCCGCGCGGCGGTAGCCGCATCTGGGTACAGCCCGCGCCCCTGGGGAAGTCTCCCTCACCCCTTTTCCAAGTACTGCTCTCTTTCCTCGTCCAAGAGGGCGTCCAGGGCCGTGCGCAGGCCCGGAAGGTTCTGGAGGTCCGGGTCGGCCTCGACCACTGTCGTGGCTTCCTCCCTCGCCTCCGCGATGATCTCCTCGTCCTCGATGACCGCCAGCATCCGCAGGCTGGTGCGGGCGCCGGACTGGGCCTGGCCGAGGACGTCGCCCTCGCGGCGCTGTTCCAGGTCGATGCGGGAGAGCTCGAAGCCGTCGAGGGTGGCGGCCACGGCGTTCAGACGCTGGCGGGCCGGGCTTGCCTCGGGCATCTCGGTGACCAGGAGGCAGAGACCGGGTGCCGAGCCCCGGCCGACGCGGCCGCGCAGCTGGTGGAGCTGGGAGACGCCGAAGCGGTCGGCGTCCATGATCACCACGGCGGTGGCGTTGGGGACGTTGACGCCGACCTCGATGACGGTCGTGGCGACCAGGACGTCGGTCTCGCCCGCGGCGAAGCGGCGCATGACCGCGTCCTTGTCGTCGGGGTGCATACGGCCGTGCAGGACCTCCACCTTGAGGCCGGAGAGGGGGCCCTTGGCGAGCTGGTCGGCGACCTCGAGGACGGCGAGCGGCGGGCGCTTCTCCGCATCGTCCTCGGCGGACTTCTTCTTGGGATCCACTTCCTCGTCCCCGATCCGGGGGCAGACGACGTACGCCTGATGGCCGTTCTCCACTTCCTCGCGCACGCGCTCCCACGCGCGCGAGAGGAAGTGGGGCTTGTCGGCGGCGGGGACGACATGGCTGGCGATCGGGGAGCGGCCGGCCGGGAGTTGGTCGAGGACCGAGGTCTCCAGGTCGCCGAAGACGGTCATCGCGACCGTGCGCGGGATGGGGGTGGCCGTCATGACGAGGAGGTGGGGCGGTTGTCTGCCCTTGCCGCGCAGTGCGTCGCGCTGCTCGACGCCGAAGCGGTGCTGTTCGTCGACCACGACCAGGCCCAGGTCGTGGAACTGCACCTTGTCCTCGATCAGCGCGTGGGTGCCGATCACGATGCCGGCCTCGCCGGTGACGAGGTCGAGCAGGGCCTGGCGGCGGGCGGCGGCTCCCATGGAACCGGTCAGCAGCACCACCTTGGTGGCGTGCTCCGATCCGCCGAGCATGCCGCCCTC
Organism: Streptomyces sp. P17; assembly: GCF_032436805.1. Lineage (NCBI taxonomy): Bacteria > Bacillati > Actinomycetota > Actinomycetes > Kitasatosporales > Streptomycetaceae > Streptomyces > Streptomyces sp. P17. Next base: position 54,777 of record NZ_JAVRBF010000050.1, read on the forward strand.
GGCCAGTTCGCCCATCATCTCGACGACGGAACGGTGGTGTTGCTGGGCGAGCACCTCGGTGGGGGCGAGCATGGCGGCCTGGCCGCCCGCGTCGACGACGGCGAGCATGGCCCGCAGGGCCACCATCGTCTTCCCGGAACCCACTTCCCCTTGGAGCAGCCGGTGCATCGGGTGTTCCGTGGCCAGGTCGCCGAAGATCTCCCGCGAGACCTTCTGCTGGCCCTCGGTGAGGGTGAAGGGGAGGCGGTCGTCGAAGGCGGTCAGCAGGCCGTCCGGCTTGGGTGTGCGGGCCACCGCGGGGAGTTGGGCGTCGGCGTGCCGACGGCGGGCCAGGGCGACCTGGAGGACGAAGGCCTCGTCCCACTTGAGACGGGCGCGGGCATCCGCGATGTCCGCCTTGGTGTGCGGGCGGTGGATCTTCAGCAGGGCCTCGGGGAGCGGTACGAGACCGCGGCCCTCTCGGAGGCCGTCGGGAAGGGGATCGACGGCCTCCTCGGCGGTCGGCAGCACCGTCTGGAGGGCCTTGCCGATCTTCCAGGACTCCAGTTTGGCGGTGGCGGGGTAGATCGGGATCAGGGCGCCGGCCCAGGTCTCGACCGTTTCGTCGCCGTCGCCGCGCAGCAGCTCGTAGGCCGGGTGAGCGAGCTGGAGGCGGCGGTTGAAGACGGAGACCTTGCCCGCGAACATCGCGCGAGTGCCCGGCAGGAGCTCCTTGTGGGGCTTGTGAACGCCGTGGCCGAAGAAGACCAGTTGGAGTCGGCCGCTGCCGTCGGTGATGGTCACTTCCAGGCGCTGGCCCTTGCCGCGCGGGGCCTTGGCGGAGGCGAAGGTGTGCAGCCGGGCGTCGGCGACCTGGGCGACCACGGTCACGTGTTCGTCCATGGGGAGGTCGGCGAGGTGGGTGAGCTGGCCGCGCTCCTCGTATCTGCGCGGGTAGTGGTGCAGGAGGTCGCCGACGGTGTGCAGGCCGAGGTGCTCGGCCATCACCTTCGCGGTGGCGGGGCCGAGCACCGACTTCAGTGGCTGCTGGAGTGGTTCTTGCAGTGCGGGCACGAGATCCATTGCACACCACCGCACTGACAATGCCGTAGACCCTCCACGGCCGAAGCCGTATACGTCCGAGGAAACCCCTGGTCAGACGGGTGGTCGGGGGCTTAGGATGACGCGCCTCCGGCCATCCTTTCGCGGTTATCGCCTCACACGGACCGCCCGACCCCGCGCCGACGCGCTCCCCCCACCGGCGCTGCGACGATGGACTCCCAGACCTCACAGTCATCCCAGGCATCCCAGTCCCCTCATACGTTCCAGGTCGACCTGCGCGGCCTGGTGGACCTGCTCTCCCATCACCTCTACTCCAGTCCGAAGGTCTATCTGCGCGAACTGCTGCAGAACGCCGTGGACGCCATCACCGCCCGGCGGGCCGAGCAGCCCGACGCCCCGGCGCGGGTGCGGTTGTCCGTCGACGCGGCCGGCGGCGGGCTGCGGGTGGAGGACTCCGGTGTCGGGCTGACCGAGGCCGATGTGCACAACCTGCTGGCGACGATCGGTCGCAGCTCCAAGCGGGCGGACGGGCTTCAGGCGGCCCGCTCCGACTTCCTGGGCCAGTTCGGCATCGGGTTGCTGGCCTGTTTCGTGGTCGCCGAGCGGATCCGGGTGGTCAGCCGCAGCGCCCGTACGCCGGACGCGCCACCGGTGGAGTGGACGGCCACGGACGACGGTTCGTACACCGTGCGGACGCTGCCGGACGCGGAGCGGCCCGAGCCGGGCACCACCGTGCATCTGGTGGCGCGGGCCGGTGCCGGGGAGTGGCTGACGCGGGAGCGGGTGCTCGCGCTGGCGCGGGACTTCGGCTCGCTGCTGCCGTACGACGTGCGGGTGGACGAGGAGGAGGTCACCGATCTCCCGGCGCCCTGGGACCGGGCCTACCCCTCCCCCGCCAACCGGCGGGTGGCGCTGGCCCGGCACTGTCACGAGCTGTTCGGGTTCACTCCGCTGGACTCGATCGAGCTCAACGTTCCGCTGGCGGGGATCCGCGGGGTGGCGTACGTGCTGCCGTCGGCGGTCAGCCCGGCCCAGCACGCCGGTCACCGGGTGCATCTGAAGGGCATGTTGCTGACCGAGCGGGCCGAACAGCTGCTGCCCGACTGGGCGTTCTTCGTGCGCTGCGTCCTGGACACCGACAGCCTGCGGCCCACGGCCTCGCGCGAGTCGCTGTACGAGGACGAGACGCTGGCGGCCGTACGGGAGGCGCTGGGAGAAAGGATTCGGTCGTGGCTGACCGGGCTCGCGGCCGGTGATCCGGAACGGCTCGCGGCCTTCCTGTCGGTGCACCACCTCGGGGTGAAGTCCCTCGCGCGGCACGACAAGGAGATGCTGCGCACGATGCTGCCGTGGCTGCCCTTCGAGACCACCGACGGGCGTCTTTCCCTGGAGGAGTTCGCGCAGCGGCACCCGGTGGTGCACTTCACGCGGACCGTCGAGGAGTACCGGCAGGTCGCGCCGATCGCCTCCGCGCAGGGCGTCGGGGTGATCAACGGCGGTTACACGTACGACAGTGAGCTCGTCGAGGCGCTGCCCTCGGTGCGTCCGGGGACGGTGGTCGCCGAGCTGGACGCGGACACCGTGACCGCCCATCTGGACGCGGTCGACCCGGCCGAGGAGCTGGCCCTGTCGGGCTTCCTGGCGGCCGCGCGGGCCAATCTCGACCCCTTGGGCTGCGACGTGGTCCTCAGGGCCTTCCATCCGCTGTCCGTGCCCGCGCTGCATCTGGACGACCGCGCGTCCCGGCACGAGCAGGCGCGGGCCGAGGCCGAGGAGCAGGCCGACGACCTCTGGGCGGGCATCCTCGGCTCGCTTCGCGGCAGCGCCCCACGCGCGCGTCTGGTGCTCAACCACCTCAACCCGCTGATCCGGCGGATCAGTTCCCTGGGCGACGCGGAGCTGATCGGCACCGCCACCGAGTCGCTGTACGGACAGGCCCTGCTGATGGCGCAACGGCCGCTCAGGCCCGCGGACTCGGCTCTGCTGAACCGGGCCTTCATCGGCCTGCTGGAGTGGGCCACGAACGGCGAGGAGGGTCGCTCATGACCGGGATCACGGACTTCGACGCGCTGCGCCGGGCGATGGCGGAGAACTCCGAGGAGCCGGAGGGCCCGGCCCGCAACGCGCGCGCGGAGCTGCTGCTGGCGGAGGCCGAGAAGCTGAACATCCCGCTCGCGGTGATCGAGGCGCTCGGACACCAGCTGAAGGTCTACAACTACAGCTCCGAGAAGGACAAGATGTTCGTCCCGTTCGCGCGGCTGCTGCGCATGTGGGACGAACGGCCCGAGGACTTCGACGAGTACGAGGCCCATTCGCTCCACTGGGTCTTCAAGTGGATGACCTCCGGCATGCTCGACCAGCCGCACATCCCGCTGACCTCCATAGAGAAGTGGCTCGGCGAGATGGAGCACCGCTACCGGCTCGCCGGCCACTCCGAACGGGCCGTGCGCAGCGCCGAGTTCAGCGTGGCCGCGCACATCGGGGACGTGGAGCGGGCCGAGCGGGCGTACGCCGCATGGCTGGCCGCCGACCGGGACAGCATGGCCGACTGCCACGCCTGCGAGCTGCACGCGCAGGGCTGGTGGCAGGCGGAGCGGGGCCGGGACGAGAGCGCGCTTCAGCTGTGGCGGCCGGTCCTGGAGGGCGAGTTCAGCTGCGCCCACGAGCCGCACACGGCGCTCGCCTCCTCGCTGGCGCCCCTGCTGCGGCTGGGCCACGTGGACGAGGCGCGCGCCCACCATCTGCGCGGCTTCCGGCTGGTGCGGCCCATGGAGGGCATGCGCGGCGCCTACGCGGACCATGTCGAGTTCTGCGCGCTGACCGGCAACGAGGCGCGCGGCCTCGAACTGCTCGCGGAGCGGCCCGCGTACTTCACCGACACCGGGCATCCGCGCAGCAGGCTGGAGTTCCTGACCGTGGTCACGCTGCTCATGGAGCGGCTGACCGGCCTCGGGCTCGGCGAGCGACGGGTGCCGGGCCCCACGGGCCGTGCCTGGACGGCACATGAACTCGCCGCCCACGCGCGTGCGGAGGCGCTGGAACTGGCCGGTCGGTTCGACCTGCGCAACGGCACATCTCACGCCAGCGAACTGGCACGCGCGCGTACGGCGCAGGAACCGCTGGTGGAGCGGCTGACGCTCGGGGTCCGCTCGGCGCGTCCCACCGTGGCTCCCGTCGCTGTTCCGGTGCCGGAGGTTCCGGCGCAGGATGAGCCCGTGGAGGCCGATCTGCCGACGCTGCTGGCCGAGGCCCGGCGGCTGTCGGACACCTTGCAGCCGCACGCCGTCGAGGCGTGGGCGGCGGTGGCGCGGGCCGCTGAGGGCGCCGAACTGGACGTACGCGACCGCGCGGAGATCATCGACCACCGGGCGATGGACCTGGGCCCCGAGGGCGTGGAACTGTTCGAGCGGGCCGCCGAGCTGTACGCCGAGGCGGGCGACCCGGGCGAGTCGCTGGCGGCACGCACGCGTGCGGCGTACGTACGGGCGCTCACCGGCCGCCTGGAGGAGGCGCTGGCGGCGGTGACCGAGCCCTACGACCGGGTGCTCGCGCTGTACGCGGAGGACGGCACGGGCCTGCGGCAGACGGCGGCCGTGCTGATGGGACGCGCGCGGGTGCTCATGCGGCGGGTCCACGAGGCCGACGAGCCGGTGGACCCCGCGGTCCTCGGTGCCGCCGAGGCGTCCGCGCGGGAGATCCTCGCGCTCGTGGACGGGCGCACCGGCGACGACGTACGGCTCGCCTCGCGGGCCGCGGAGGCGCAGGCGATGCTCGCCGAGCTGGCGGCGCTCTCGGGCGACGTGGAGACGGCTGCACGGCTGTTCGCGCGGGCCGCGGCGGCGTTCGTCGGGGCGGGTCTTCCGTGGTTCGCGGTGGAGTACGAGGCCCGGCTGGCCGGGCTCGCCCACCACCTCGGCGACACGGCGGAGGCGGAGCGGGCGCTGCGGGCGGCCCTGGAGCACGGCGGACCGCATCTGGAGGCGCCGGGCCGGGCGCAGCTGCATCTCCAGCTCGCCGAGGTCCTCGGCGGCCGGGGTCTGTCGGAGGAGGCCGCCGAGCACGCCCTGGAGGCGTCGCACTGGGCCGACGAGGCGGGCGAGGGCCCCACACTCGGCGCCTGGGCGCGGCATCAGCTCGGCGGATTCCTGCTGCGCCAGGGGCGCTGGGCGGAGGCCGCCGAGGTGCTGGAGTCGGCGCTGCCGGACCTGACCGCCGAGACGCACGGCGACGGCGCGGTCGTGCAGACGCAGTGGTGGCTCGGCGACTGTCTGAGCGAGCTCGGCGAGCACCGGGAGGCCGCCGAACGCCGTCTGCAGGCCGCCGAGATCGCCCGGCACTGGCCCGAGCAGCACGACCACGCCACGCTCGCGCATCTGGCCGCCGAGTCGCTCGGGCAGGCGGGGCTCACCGAGGAGGCGGACCGGGCCTACACGCGCGCGGGCGAGCTGTGGCGCGAGCTCGGCAATGTCCACGGTCTCGTCCGCTCCCTGCGCGCCCGCGCGTGGCTCGCGCTGCGCGCGGAGGATGGCGCGGACGGGGCGGACGGAGCGCGGAAGTTGATGGCGGCCGCGGTCCGGGAGTGCGCCGCGGCCCTGGACGAGGCGCCCGACGAGGAGGCCTGCGCCCGGCTCACCGCCGAGCTCGGTCACACGCACCGCCAGTTCGGCGACCTGCTCGCCCGGTCCGCGGCCGAGGACGACGAGGACGACTCGATCCAGGCCGCCCTGGAGGACGCCCTGTCCCGGATGACGGAGGCGGTCACGGTGTTCGCCGCGCTCGGGGACGCCGGCCGGCACGCGCGTACCGGCGCCGAACTCGCCGCGGGCTGGCTGGAGGCGGACCTGGGCCGGCCGACGGACGCGGCGGCACGCGCGCGTGCGGTGCTCGCGGCGTACGACGGCGCCGAGGAGGACGCAACGGCACGGGACCGGCGGGCGGAGGCGCAACAGCTCCTCCAGGTGACCGAGGAGGACTGAGCCCTACTCCACGCCGATGAGCAGCAGCGCCCCTTGCCGCCCGCCCCGGTACACCACCGTGTCCACGGCGAGGTAGGACTCCCGTACCCGCGCTTCGAGGTGCCCGGCGATCCCGTCGGGCGCCTCGTCGCCGAGGACGAGGGTGACCAGCTCCCCGCCGGCCGCGAGCATGCGGTCCAGGACCGTCTCGGCGGTGGCCGTGACGTCCGCGCCGATGACCGCGACGTCACCGTCGATCAGGCCGAGGACATCGCCGGCCTGGCAGATGCCCGCCATGGTCCAGGACTGGCGTTCGGCGACGGCGACCTCGGCGTAGCGGGTCGCGCCGGCCGCCGAGGTCATCGACACGACGTCCTCGTCGAAGCGCCGCTCGGGCTCGTGCACGGCGAGCGCGGCGATCCCCTGGACCGCGGACCGGGTGGGGATCAGCGCCACCCGGATGCCCTCGGCGCGGGCCTGCTCGGCGGCGGCCGCAGCGGTGTGCCGCAGCTCCGCGTCATTGGGCAGCAGCACGACCTCGCGCGCGTGGGCCCGCCGTACGGCCTGCACCAGCTCCCCGCTCGCGGGCGGCTCCCCGGGGCGCGCGAGCACGGTGGTCGCGCCGGCCTCGGTGTACAGACCGGCCAGGCCCGGCCCTGGCACGACGGCCACGACGGCGCGCTGGGCCCGCTCGCGGGGCGGCCGCTCGGCGCCGGTGGTGTGCACGTCACCGACGCCGAAGTGCGTGATCCGGATCCGGTACGGCCGCCCGGCCTCGACGCCCGCCTCCACGGCGGCGCCGGCGTCGTCGACATGCACATGGACGTTCCACAGCCCGTCGCCGCCGACCACGACCAGCGAGTCCCCGAGGGCGTCGAGCCGCTCCCGGAGCCGGGTGACGGCCGCGTCCTCGGCCTCCAGGAGGTAGATCACCTCGAAGGCGGGACCGACCTCCGGAAGGGACACGCACTCAGCGGGACTGTCGACGGGCCCGCGCGCGTAGGTCACGGTCACCGCCGGCTTCTCCCCCGTGAGCGTCTCCACCAGAGCCGCGAGGACGGTGACAAGACCCCGCCCCCCGGCGTCCACCACCCCCGCGCGTTCCAGCACGGCGAGCTGGTACGGGGTCGCGGCGAGGGCGGCACGCGCCCCGTCGTAGGCGGCCCGCGCGACGGTCCCGCAGTCCCCCTCCGCCCCTATGGCCGCCTCGGCGGCGGCCGAGGCGACGGTGAGGACGGTGCCCTCGACCGGGTGGGCCACGGCCTGGCGGGCGGAGTCGGCGGCATGCCGCAGGGCGAGCCGGAGTCCGCCCGCGTCGGCGTGAGCCGAGTCACTGTCGGCGGCCAGCACCTGGGCCATGCCGCGCAGCAGCTGCGCCAGGATCGTCCCGGAGTTCCCGCGCGCCCCTATGAGCGCGCCGTGGGCCATCGCGCGCACGGCGTCCGCCAGGGACGGCACGGAGCCCTCGGAGCCCGCCTCGTGCCCGATGAACACCGCGTCGACGGCCGCCGCCGCCGACTCCACCGTCAGATACAGGTTGGTGCCGGTGTCCCCGTCGGCCACGGGGTAGACGTTGATCGCGTCGATCTCCTCCCGCGCGCGGCCGAGCGCCTCCAGCGCGAGGCCGCACCAGGTGCGTACCGCGAGAGCATCGAAGAATGTCTGCGGCACCTGCGCCACCTGCGCCTCCTTGAGCTGCTGGACGTGGACGCAGCGTAGACCCAGGGGCCGGGTCCGCCGGAAGAGGGCCGGGAGCGGGGCCCTGAGCAGGCATGGTAGTTTCGTTCTACTGGCGCAGTCGTTGTATGCTGCTCCGGTTGCCCGATGCAGATCGGGCCATTCCCCCTGGCAACGCCACTCAGATCTCTGATCCTGCGATCTCGATCCCGGCCTGCCGGGTTCAACCGTAAGTGCATCTGAAGTCTTTGGAGTGACCCGTGGCTGCCAACTGCGACGTCTGCGGCAAGGGGCCGGGCTTCGGCAACAACATCTCGCACTCGCACCGCCGTACGCCCCGTCGCTGGAACCCCAACATCCAGCGCGTCCGTACCGTGGTGGGCGGGACGCCGAAGCGCGTGAACGCTTGCACCTCGTGCATCAAGGCCGGCAAGGTCTCGCGCTGACGCACAGCTAAGCGCGCGGCCACTGCTGGTTCGCTGCTCTGAGCCGGTCCACCTTGAGTGGACCGGCTTTTTGCATGCCCTAGGCGCGGTACCGCCACCCGTGATCCACGGGACCGATCCCCCCGCCCAGCGCGAACCCGGCGGCGATGGCCCCCGTGACGTACTCCTTGGCCGCCGTCACCGCCTCCGGCACCGACTGCCCCTTCGCCAGCCCGGAGGCGATCGCGGAGGCCAGCGTGCAGCCCGTGCCGTGCGTGTGCCGGTTCGCGTGCCGCGGCGCGCGCAGCCAGTGCTCCTCGGAGCCGTCGGTGAGCAGATCCACTGCCTGGCTCCCGCCCACCCGCCCCGTGTCCCCCGCGAGATGGCCACCCTTGATCACGACCCACCGCGGCCCGTACGCGAGTACGGCCGCCGCGGCCCGCCGGAGATCGTCCTCCGACTCGACGAGCACCCCTGTGAGTTGGGCCACTTCGTCCAGGTTCGGGGTGGCGACGGTGGCCACCGGAAGCAGCTTCGTGCGTACGGAGTCCAGCGCGGACGCGGCCAGCAGCGAATCCCCGTGCTTGGACACCCCCACCGGGTCGACGACCGCGGGCGCGTCCGTGCCGCCGAGCAACTCGGCCGCCGCCTCGACGAGTTCGGCGGAGGCCAGCATGCCGGTCTTCACGGCCTGGACGCCGATGTCGTCGACGACACTGCGGTACTGCGCCCGCACCGCCTCCACGGGCAGCGGCCAAGCGCCCTGGACGCCCAGCGAGTTCTGCGCGGTGACCGCCGTGATCACGCTCATGCCGTGCACGCCGAGCGCCAGCATCGTCTTCAGATCGGCCTGGATCCCCGCCCCGCCGCCGGAGTCGGAGCCCGCGACCGTGAGAACCCGGGGCGGCGCGCTCACGACTCGATGTCCCCGAAGTGGTCCCAGCCGCCCTTGCTGGTCCACGGCGCCCCGTCGACCGTCACCTGGGGCAGCGCCGAGGGGTTGAGGACCTCGCCGATGACCTTCCAGCGGGCGGGCAGCTTCACATCCGGCGGGAAGGTGGCCACGATCGCGTGGTCCTCGCCCCCGCTCAGCACCCACTGCATGGGGTCGACACCGACGGCCTGTCCGATGTCGTTCATCTGGGACGGGATGTCGATCGCGCCGGAGCGGATGTCGATGCGGACCTTGCTGGCCTCGGCGATGTGCCCGAGGTCGGCGATCAGTCCGTCGCTGACGTCGCACATGGCCGTCGCCCCGAGCCCGGCCGCCGCGGGACCCGCGTGATACGGCGGCTCCGGGCGCCGGTGCGCCTCCACGAAGGCCCGCGGCGAGCGGAAGCCCCGGGACAGCACCGCGTACCCGGCCGCGGACCAGCCCAGCCAGCCGGTCACCGCGACGAGGTCCCCGGGCTGTGCGCCGCCCCGGGTCACGGGCTCCTGGTTGCGCAGATCGCCGAGCGCGGTGATCGACACCATGATCGTGTCGCCGCGTACGACATCGCCGCCGACCACGGAGGCGCCGGCCACCTGGCACTCGTCGCGCAGGCCGTCCATCAGCTCGGTCGGCCAGGTCACCGGGAGCTCGGCGGGGACGACCAGGCCGAGCAGCAGGGCGGTCGGTACGGCGCCCATGGCCGCGATGTCCGCGAGGTTCTGCGCGGCGGCCTTGCGGCCCACGTCGTACGCGGTGGACCAGTCACGGCGGAAGTGCCGCCCCTCAAGGAGGATGTCGGTGCTCGCCACGACCCTGCGGTCGGGCGCGGCGACCACCGCGGCGTCGTCGCCGGGGCCGACCCGGACCGCCGGGGTGGTGGTGAGACGGGAGGTGAGCTCCCTGATGAGCCCGAACTCACCGAGCTCACCAACAGTGCCCTTCATTGCCCTTACGCCCCTTCTGTCCCTGTGCGTTCCCAGTCGCGTGTCTCTACTGTCCTCGATACGGTCGAGGTGACCGTCAACCACTGTCGTGCCTGCACCCCGGCGCGGGACCCCCGGCCCCCGCAGGTCTCCCCGTGACGAGCGACGACGCGATACCGTGGCGTTCCTTTTCCCCACATGATCCTCGTGGCCGCCCTGGAGGTTCCGTGGTACAGGCGTACATCCTGATCCAGACGGAGGTCGGCAAGGCGTCGACCGTCGCCGAAACGATCAGCAAGATCCCTGGAGTCATCCAGGCCGAGGACGTGACAGGACCGTATGACGTGATCGTGCGCGCGCAGGCCGACACCGTAGACGACCTCGGGCGCATGGTGGTCGCCAAGGTCCAGCAAGTGGACGGCATCACCCGTACCCTGACCTGCCCCGTCGTCCATCTGTAGCCCCCGTCTACCCTTGGCCGGTGAACTCTTTGCGTCACCGGCTCATCGGTCTGCCCGCGCTCGTCCTGTCGATCACCGTCGCGGGCTGCTCCTCAGCAGACGACACCGGGTCGGCGGCGGTTCCCTCACCGGACGCGAAGACTTCCGGGCTGTGCGAGAACCTGGACAAGGTACTGCCGGCGAAGGTGGCCGGTGAGAGCCGCCGTGATCCCGAACCCGCCTCCGCGCTGACCGCGGGCTGGGGAAGCCCGGAGATCATACTGCGCTGCGGTGTCGCACGGCCGCCGAAGATGATCGACCCCGAAGTCGCGGAGGGGCGTGACCCCGACGCGGTGGCCGGCGGTGTGAACGGCGTCGACTGGCTGATGGAGGAGCGGGGCGACGGGGCGTACCGTTTCACCTGCGCCAATCGCAGTGCGTACGTCGAGGTGACCGTGCCGGAGGGCACGGACAGGTCGGCCGTACTGATCGACCTGGCGTCGGCCGTGAAAAAGGCGATCCCCGAAGGGATCGCCAACTAGTGCCGCGGCAGGCGACGTTTGCCCGTCAAGGAGCGGCGTCCGGTGCGTGCTCTCGGCGTGCCGGCCGGAAGCC
>NZ_JAVRBF010000548.1:0-310 GCF_032436805.1 Streptomyces sp. P17
CCACTGACAAGCAGTGAGTTCACTGGGGCCGGCGACTGAGGAAATTCCGTTCCCTCAGACACCCAACAGCGTGCCCGGCCAACTCCCGTCCGGAGATCATGCGTTCCACGCTCTTGCGAGCAGTACTAGCAGCCTCCGGCCCAGAACCTGGCCGAGTAGTCAACGTTCCACCCATGAGCAACCAGCATCAGACGTTCGCCGATGTACTGGCCTCTGACCAACCGGAGTTGGTGAGAAGTGCTCCTTAGAAAGGAGGTGATCCAGCCGCACCTTCCGGTACGGCTACCTTGTTACGACTTCGTCCCAATCG
>NZ_JAVRBF010000549.1:0-310 GCF_032436805.1 Streptomyces sp. P17
TGGGGCAGGCTCTCAAGCAGTCCGGCGTCGTCGCCTCCCAGTTCGGGGTCTCTATCGAGGAGACCGTCGGCACCCTCGCCGCGTTCGCCTCCACGGGCATGATCGGTGCCGAGGCTGGCACAGGCTTCAAGTCGATGCTGCTGGCGCTCGCGAAGCCGTCGAAGGAAGCGCAACGCACCATGGACGATCTCGGCATCGCCGCCTACGATGCCCAGGGCCAGTTCGTCGGCATCACCGACCTCGCCGGACAACTCAAGGACAAGCTGGGTGGCCTGACCGTGGAGCAGCGGCAGGCAGCCCTGTCCACCAT
>NZ_JAVRBF010000550.1:0-308 GCF_032436805.1 Streptomyces sp. P17
GGTCGACCAGGATATCGATCTGATCCTCGCGCACAATGGCAGCCAGCTCGGCGTCGCCGATGCCCACGGTCGAACGCCATACCGCCGCGCGCGACTTGAAGAAGCCCGTCAGGTCGTCCTCGTCGGCGCTTCCCGAGTAACAGTAGATCTCGACGGCGGAGGGGTCGTGGCCGCGAAAAACGGCGGAAAGGAAAAAGCCGACCGAATGGGTGCGGAAATCGCCCGACACGTAACCCACGCGCAGCCGCCGCTACGGGTCGCGTGCGTTGGCAAAGCCGGCAGGGACCGGGAGGTCGCCGTAGAGCCGC
>NZ_JAVRBF010000551.1:0-308 GCF_032436805.1 Streptomyces sp. P17
TTTCTAAGCAATCTTGCTGCGTATTCTTTAAAAAATCGGTTCCGATAATCTCTTCAAAGAAGGCATCAAATGCCTCAGCATCGGAAGATAATGCATCCTTAATACCTTTCATATGAATAGCAACAGACTCTGCATTCTCGGATGGCATTGAAAAAGGAGCAAACACTTTCGCTATCACGCAGTATAGGGCTAAGTTTACATCTTGAGGCTTTTCAGACCTTAGAGTTTCTCCAAACTCTTTTTCACATAACCGTCCAAATAGATTCACGTTTTTTGAGTACAAACGTAGAATACGCTCTAATTCTTTA
>NZ_JAVRBF010000552.1:0-307 GCF_032436805.1 Streptomyces sp. P17
GTTCCCGCGCGTCGGGAAGCGATGTGTAGCTCTGCGTTCACCGCGGCACATCATGCGCGCCGGTTCCAATGTGTAGCTAACAAGTCACGCTCGTGCGTAATTTGCGGCAAAATCAACTTGCGATGCCTGTATGACGGTTGCTGTCATTTGAGTGTCAGTGCCTAACCATAGCGTTTCCTCGTTCTCATCCCCGAAGAAGGTGCGCTATGGATTCGACTGTCAAACTGAAACGAAGATTGCGGGTGTTGCTGTTTGGCACGGCGCTTGGGACGTCTTTCTTCTCGCTGGTTCCTGCGCGCGCCGACGA
>NZ_JAVRBF010000553.1:0-307 GCF_032436805.1 Streptomyces sp. P17
GCGGCCTTTTTTATGTCCGGCCATCATGTCGCGGGCGGGCGAAAACTCATCACGGCTTTCGTGGGGTAATCGAAGACCTGTCCCGTGCCGGTCCATTTAGGCTCGCACAGCGGCAAGATATATTCCGCTGCTTGCTCGGGGGTATCCAGCGTCAACGGGTCTTCTCCGGGCATCACGATGGCGCGCATGTGAGTGCGGATCGGTCCGGGGTTGAACAAATTGACGCGAATGCGCGTGGTTGCGGTCTCGTTGGCCCATACCCGCGCCAGCACTTCAAGCGCGGCTTTGGACGTGGCGTAAGGTCCGC
>NZ_JAVRBF010000051.1:0-64055 GCF_032436805.1 Streptomyces sp. P17
TACCAAGAGGTCCTGGTTGTTCAGGTCAATTCACGGATTCCCACCCGCCCGCAACGATCAGTTTGTTCACGGGCTCTTAGGGGATGTCACAGCTCGGCCGCAAAGCCGGGCCCGGACCGCCGGGCCCGGCACGTCACTCTCCGGGACCAGGTACGTTCGAGGACGTGGCTGGATTCAGGATCGGACGCGGCGGCCGGGACAACCGGACCCCGCAAGCGCGCCCGCAACAACCTCCCTACGGGCAGCAGGGGCCGTCGAACGGCTATCCCCCGCCGCCGCAGCAGCCGTACAACGGCGGCTACGGCGGTCAGAACGGCGGCTACGCCGGGCAGGGTGGCGGTTACGGCGGTCATGGCGAGCCGGAGTACTTCGGCGACGGCGCACACCATCCGCCGGCCCCGGACCCGTACGCGGCGAACAACCCTGGCCACACCCAGGCGTTCTCGATCCACGAGGACCCCTACAGCCAGGGCCAGACCTACCACGCGGGTGCGGCCCCGGCCGCCCCCGTCGGCCCCCGCCTGCACTGGAAGGACCTCCTGAGGGGCATCGTCCTCTCCCCCGCCAGGACCTTCCTCCAGATGCGGGACTTCACGATGTGGGGCCCCGCCCTGATCGTGACGTTCCTCTACGGCCTGCTCGCGGTGTTCGGCTTCGACGGCGCCCGCGAGGACGCGATCAACGCGACGCTCTCCAACGCGGTCCCGATCGTCCTGACCACTGCGATCGCCATGGTCCTGTCCTCCTTCATCCTGGGCGTGGTCACTCACACCCTGGCCCGCCAGCTCGGCGGTGACGGCGCCTGGCAGCCCACGGTGGGCCTGTCCATGCTGATCATGTCCCTCACGGACGCGCCCCGTCTGGTCGTGGCCATGTTCCTCGGCGGCGACGCGACCTTGGTCCAGCTCCTCGGCTGGGCGACCTGGGTCGCGGCCGGCGCCCTGCTGACGATGATGGTCAGCCGCTCCCACGACCTGCCGTGGCCGAAGGCGCTGGGCGCGTCGGCGATCCAGCTGGTGGCGCTGTTGTCAATCGTGAAGCTGGGCACGTTCTAGGACGGACGTACGAAAGGGCCCCCGGCGGTGCACTGGCGGGTTCTAGCGATCCCCTCAACACCCTGGATTCAGAGAGTTGTTCGAGCCCATGGGCGGCCCGTTTCGCCGGATGCGCTGTGGTGGTGTCGGCGGTTCTGCTCACCTCGTCTGTATGACCCTCGCTGACCGATCTCTGTAGAGCTACGGATCAGAAGGTCGTCAGCGTCCCCGAACAACATGAGAGCCCCTCGATGCCCCTATCGAGGGGCTCTCCCTGTTGATCTACGGAGTACTCGCAGGTCAGAACGCTTCCGTGTTCGACTTGGCCGCTTCCCCAGACTTATGTACTGGAGGCAACACACTCCACGGGAAGTTGATCCATTCGTCGGTCCGCTTCCACACGTACTCGCACTTCACGAGGGAGTGGGACTTCTCGTAGATGACGGCGGAGCGCACCTCGGCGACATGGTCGAGGCAGAAGTCGTGCACCAGCTTGAGCGTCTTGCCGGTGTCGGCGACGTCGTCGGTGATCAGGACCTTCTTGTCGGAGAAGTCGATCGCGTTGGGGACGGGAGCGAGCATGACGGGCATGTCCAGGGTCGTCCCGACCCCGGTGTAGAACTCGACGTTCACCAGGTGGAGGTTCTTGCAGTCGAGGGCATAGGCGAGCCCGCCGGCGACGAACACCCCGCCCCGCGCGATGGAGAGGACGATGTCGGGCTGGTACCCGTCGTCGGCAATCGTCTGCGCGAGCTCGCGGACGGCGGTGCCGAACGCCTCGTAGGTGAGGTTCTCCCGTATGTCACTCATGCTCACACCTGGGTCCGATGGAAGTTGAGGAAGGACCGGGAGGCGGTCGGTCCACGCTGCCCCTGGTACCGGGATCCGTACCGCTCGCTGCCGTAGGGGAACTCGGCGGGCGAGCTGAGTCGGAACATGCACAGCTGCCCGATCTTCATGCCGGGCCAGAGCTTGATGGGGAGCGTGGCGAGGTTGCTGAGCTCCAGGGTGACGTGCCCGGAGAAGCCGGGGTCGATGAACCCGGCGGTGGAGTGGGTGACAAGACCGAGCCGTCCGAGGGAGGACTTCCCCTCAAGCCGCGAGGCGAGATCGTCGGGCAGGGAGATGACCTCGTAGGTGGAGGCGAGCACGAACTCCCCGGGATGCAGAATGAACGGCTCATCACCCTCGGGCTCCACGAGCCGCGTCAGATCGGCCTGCTCGATGGAGGGGTCGATGTGGGGGTACCGGTGATTCTCGAACACCCGGAAATACCGGTCCAGCCGTACGTCGATGCTGGACGGCTGCACCATGGTCTGGTCGTAGGGATCGATCCGTACCCGCCCGGCGTCGATCTCGGCCCGGATGTCCTTGTCTGAGAGAAGCACGTCCCGAGGATACGCAAGGCGCGCGGACCGACCACCATCGGACGGCACCGCGCGCCTGCACTCTCTGCCGGTTACCGCTTCTCCAACGCCACCGGCACGACGCTGCGAAGCCGGGCACAGCGGGGACACCGGACCAGCCGTCCGGGACCGAGCCGCTCGGCCTGCTGCATCGGGAACGAAGCGGTACTGAACACGTGCCCATCGGCACATCGGACGACGGTGCGCTCCATCAAGTCCTTCGAGTCCCTTCCCCAGAGCCGCGCCCGGCTGCTGCCCGCCGGGCGACGAAGGGCCACATTACGGGATGAAAGGGACGGCCCTCCAGGCGGCACTCCGGTCCCACCCGGACCCTCTCCCACCCCTCCACCGTACGCCCCAACTCCGGGCCCCCGCAGCCGCATCCCACCCCTGAAACGCCGTCAGACCCCACGGGCCTGAACACCGGGGGTCTGCCATGAGGTACAGTAGGCGAGCATTCGGACACCGACTCCAGTCGGCGTCTTACGCGGGTGTAGTTTAATGGTAGAACATCAGCTTCCCAAGCTGAGAGCGCGAGTTCGATTCTCGTCACCCGCTCCACGACTAAGGCCCAGGTCAGAGACCCGGGCCTTTTTGCTGTCCGCTGTGATCACTCGCCGCGTGCCAGATTCGTGCCAGAACGCTGATCGTCTGGATCAACGGTGTCGTCTTCTGGCACGGCCGCAGCTTCCTGGCGTGCCTTGCGTACGGTCGCGTCGAGTCCGGCAGCAACTTCCTGCTGTCGTTCGTCGTCGGAGTGCTGGTAGATCAGCGCGGCCTTCTCGGAGGACTGGCCGGCGCGGACCATCGTGTCCTTAAGGGTGGCACCCGAGCGCGTCGACAGGGTGTGTCCCGTGTGACGAAGGTCGTAGAAGCGGAAGCCCTCGGGGACGCCGACGACGGTACGGGCCTTGCGCCACTTCCTACCGAAGCTGCTGCGGCGGAAGGCCGCGCCCTTCTCGCCGAGGAAGACGAGCCCGTTGGGGCCCTTGCCCGCGTACAGCTCCATGTGGAGGCGCAGTTCCGGGCGGAGGAACTCGGGGAGGAAGACGGTTCGGGTCCCTGCCTCGGACTTGGTCTCGCCTGGAGCCCGGCGACCGTTCGTGCGCTCCGGTTCGGCGATCCGAACCGTGATCTTCAGTGCCTTGACGTCGACGTCCCGGCGGCGGAGTCCGGCCAGCTCCTCGGGGCGGAGAGGACCGTACGCGCCGAGGTAGACCATGAGGCGCCAGCGGGGGCCGAGTTGGTCGGCGAAGGCGTCGACCTGGGCGACGGTGGCGATGCGGCGTTCGGCCGCTTTTTCCTTTCCGGCGCCCTTGATCCGGCACGGGTTGCGCTTGATCAGGTCGTCGTCCACGGCCGTCTCCATGATGCTTTTCAGGAGGCGGTACGCCTTGGCGGTCGTCGTCTTCGCCTTGGTCGTACGGAGGCGTTCAGCACGCCATTCACGGACCAGGGGCGCGGTGATCTCGTCGAGGTCCGATTCGCCGAAGGTGGGAAGGATGTGGTCGTCCAGGAGGTAGTGGTACAGGTCTTCGCTCAGTACAGAGAGCTCTCGTTCTTCCACCCACTTCTCCGCGTAGACCTTGAAGTTGACCGACCCCGCCTCAGGGTCGCGCCAGTCTCCGCGTCGGATCTCGGTCTGCTTCTCGGCAAGCCAGTCGTCGGCGTCCGCTGTCGTCGCGAAGGTTTCCGGCGCCGGTCGCATGACACCGTCAGGCCCCGGATAGCGCGCCTGATAGCGGCCGGAGGGAAGCTTTCTGATCGCGCCGAAGCGGCGACGCCTGCCCTTGCTGTTGGCCATCAGGCAGCCCTCCCGCGGCGGGTGCGGGGGCGCCTCAGCGGCTCCACCGTGCGGGTCCGGATGAACTCCTCCACCGCGCTCTTAGGGATGCGGATGTGCCGGCCGACCTTCACGTACCGGATGCGCCGTTCCTCGATCAGTCGCCGGGGGAAGCGGGCGGTCGTGCCGAGCAACTCGGCGACCTGGTCGACGGACAGGTAGCGGTCGGTCGTCATGCGGTCGGTTCCCCTTCCGTTCCGGGGGCGGGTTCGAGGGTTGCGGCAAGCCAGGTCTCGGCAGCGCTGAGGCCCGTACCGGCGAACGCCCAGTGGGCGAGGACGAGCGTGGTGTCACCGTCTTGCGTTGCAGGCGGAGCCGTCTGAGCCCGCCGCCAGTCGGCGCGGGCGGTGCGCAGGGCGCCGAGGGTGGTGGAGTAGCGGCGGGACTTGGTGGAGAAGTGGCCGCGGAAGCCGAGCATGTGGGCCCACGCCCGCAGGCGGAGGTGTTCCAGCTCCTTACGCGCGCCGAGGGTCCAGGCGGTACGGATCATGCGGCGGGCGTGGTCGCTGATCCGGGCGTGGGCCAGCTCGGCGAGGAGCCTGATCGGTCGGTCCAGGGTGCCCGTGGCCGCCTCGGCGCCCTTGGTGGCGTACTTGGCGATGTATGCCGCTACGGCCCGCTCGGTCAGGTTCTGGCCGTCGTCGAAGTCGGCGGAACGGATCGGGCGGACGTCGAGCTGACGCCCGAAGGCGAAGGTGTGGGCTCTTCCGTCGATCTGCGGGCCGTCGATGCGTGCGGCGGTCGCGGCGGCGCGGATGGCGTCGGTCAGCAGCTCGGCCGTGGCCCAGGCCGGGGGCGAGGCGTCACCGCCTTCCGGGCCGTCGAGGCGGATGACCGCGTGGAAGTGGACGGCTCCGCGCTTCTGGTACTCGGCGACCTTGGCGAAGGACACGCGGGCGTGGTCGCGGAAGGCTCGTTGGGTGAGACCGGCGCGCTTGGCGACTTCCCGGCGGAGGTAGATCGAGAAGCGCCGCCAGAGGGCACCGGCATGCGCGTTCCAGAGAACGGCCGCTTCGTAGTCGTAGGTGTCGGAGTTCAGCGGGGTGCCGAGTACGGCGTCCTCCTGGTCGTGGTGGGTGCCGCAGCGGCATGGGCGGCCGTCGGTGCGGCGGTTGTGGACCGGGCCGAAGCCGGGGGCGGTGAAGGTGGCAAAGACACGGGGGTGCGTCGAGACCCGTTCCGGGGTGCCTTTGCCGCCGCGCAGTCCGGCGGTGATCAGGTGGTAGGTGTCGCGGCGGTACGTCTCGGCGCATGCGGCACAGCGGGTTGCACGTCGGTTGTTGCAGCGGACGAGGAGCTGACCGGCGGGGAGCGCGGCGGAGTCCAGGTGGCGCAGGATGTTGCCGATCTCGCCGGTCGCCGTGTTGACGGCGTACTCCGTGCGGTGGCCGTCGAGGCGGACGGGGTGGGTGCAGCCGCCCAGGCCGGAGAGTTGGCGGGCCAGCTCGGGCATGGTGCCCAGCGAGGCCAGCATGGAGAGTTCCGCCAGCGGGGGCGGAGTCTGCCGGGTGATGATGGGAGTTCCTTTCGGCTGTTTCGGTGGTCGGGAGGGACGGCCCCGGGGCGGCGGGATGCTTGGCGGCGTTTGCCGCCCCGGCGGCCGGTCAGCGCCTGTTGGCGTTGCTGACGAGGGAGCGCAGGACCACGGCGGCGATGGCCACGGACACGGCCGTGACGGCGACCGCCGCCAGGAGCGCGGTGAGGACGATGCCGACGACGACCACAGCGGCGACCGCTCCCACGTAGGGGGTGAGCGGGCGGCCGGCGGACGGCAGCAGAGCCTGCACCTGGTGCTGCGTGGTGATGGCCGGGGGCGAGTGCGGGGTGTCGGGGAGCTGCGGGCGGAACAACACGGCGTACCTCCTTGTCACTTGTCGGTGCCGTTGACGACGCCGACCCCGGAGCGGGTGCCGGATTCGATGGCGGGGGCGAGGAAGGTGTGCGAGAGCCAGAAGCCGAACAGGGCGATCACGACGGCGACCCAGAGACGGATGCCGAGGAACTTGATCGCGGCCCAGGCGATGACACCCAGGACGAAGACGAGCGGGAGCGAGACGGTCACGGGATCTCCTCGGATGATCAGCCGACGCGGCAGCGGTGGGTGCGGGCGGCCAGTTCGGCGGCGGCGCGGCTGTCGTAGTCGGTGGAGAAGCCGCAGCGCGGTGCGGTGCAGGCGGCGGTGTGCTTCTCGCGGCCCCTGCTGTCGTAGTACGTGCCGACCTGGACGGGTCCGATGCGGACGACGCGGCGGAAGCGGGGGTTGGCGGGCATCAGGGCAGCTCCTTGGAGTCCGGGTGGTTCTCTCCGGTGAAGTCGGCTACGTGGTCGAGCAGCCACCGCCGGATCTCCTCGCCCTCGTACTCGTCGGCGGTGAGGATCACGGGTTCGGCGATGAGCATTGCTTCGGTGAGGCGGTTCTGACGGGTCAGCTCGGCGGCGCGGTTGAGCGCGCGGAGCGTAGACGGACGCATCAGCGGAAGTACTCCTGACATCAGGTGAGTTGGGCGGCGATCGCTTCAGCGAGCGGCAGCGAGACGCCGAGCCGGGCGCGAAGCGTCGGGGTGTCGATGGGTGTTCCGGTCCGGGTCCGGTGTTCGTCGGCGACCTTGCGTGCGTGGGCGACGAGGGCGGGCGGGACCGGAGTTGTGGACGACGGAGCCGGTTCGGTTTCCACGGCGGGCAGTTCAGGGGCCGAGGTCCCCGCCGCTTCGGGTTCTTCCGGCGATCCGTGAGCGAGCAGCGTTCCGCCGAGGAAGGCGACGGCAGGCCATCCGGCGACGAGGATGCGCAGCCAGGCCGGTACGGCGTCCAGGTCGAGCAGTCCGGCCGTGGCGACGTTGGCGCCGAGCGACGCAGTGAGCGCGACGAGGAACCAACACCACCCGGACGTCTTCGACCCGCCGGAGCGCAGCCGCCGCCAGGCCGCCACCAACAGCAGGTCGACGGAGACCGGGTAGGCCCACGCCTTCCAGCCGTCCTGTCCGGCGGCGGAGGCCAGGTCGTGAAGGTGGGCGAAGGACAGTGCGGCGGCGATCAGGGCTTGGACGAGTACGGCGTCCAGGCGGACGGGCAGCCGCATCACGCCTCCTCGTCCCTTTCCTTCGTGCTGTCGGGCAGGGCGGCGGCGTAGGTCTCCAGAGCCGTGACGTAGTCGGCACAGGCGGCGGACAACTCACGGGCGAAGGCGAGGTGTTCGGCGATGGGTACCCGGTCGAAGACCGACACGCTCAGCGAGTGGTCCGCACCGTCGAGGGTGAGGATCGGAGAGCGGTCCGTGCCGTACTGGCTGAGGCGGATGGTGGTGTTGCCGTCGGCGTAGAAGGCCATGGAGGCGGTCACGAGCGTTCCTCTCTCTTTTCAGGCATGGCGGGGGTAGGGACGTGGCGCGGGACGGCCGCACCGACCGAGGGAACAGGTGTGGTTACTCGGTGACCGGGCGGGGAGCGGTCACCGGCACGGAGGCGTCTACGGGCACGGGCGGGGTGTACGGCCGGAAGGGCGCGAGCGCCGGTACGTCCGGGGCGAGGTGCGCAGACTCCCGGCAGATCTCGGCGGCGGCGCCGAGGGAGAGGTAGGGAGTGCGGATACGGGACCAGCCGCCGGAGGTGTCACCGACGACGGCCAGACCAGGCAGCTCGGGAGCGATGGAGCAGGCCGCGTAGACCGCTTCGGGCGCGATGTCACCCAAGGCCATCTTGGCGGAGGCTTCGTCGTTGACGCGGTGGCAGACGCGGCCGGTCAACTGGGCCCGGAGCATGGTCGCGCCCTTGCCCAGTTCGGCGCCGAAGCGCTGCCCGCAGACTTCCAGGTAGATGCCGGCCGCGCGGCCGAGTTGGGCGAGGCGGATGAGGTGGGTGACCATCTCGTCGCGCCGTTCCTCGTCCTTGCGGGTGGCGACGAGGAAGAGTTCGGCCACCTCGTCGACGAAGAGGACGATGGGATCGGGGCGTTCGCTCTCGGGCAGTCCCCAGACGTCAGAGGTGATCTCCTCGTCCGGGGTGCCGGGCGCGATGCCCTGTCGGGCTTTGATCAGGTCGTATCGATCCTCCATTTCCTTGACCAGGGCTGGTAGCAGCTCGGCCGCTTCCTCCTGGTCCGTCGCCAGCGCGGAGAGCCTCGAAGCGAAGGGCGCCAGTTCGACACCACGCTTGCAGTCGACGCCGACCAAAGCGACAGGTTGTGCAGCGAGGCGCGCGATGAGGTGTCGGAGGTACATGGACTTGCCGGACAGCGTGGCGCCGAGGACGAGTTCATGCGGTACGGCGCGGTAGTCGCGTACGAACGCGGTCGCGTCCTCCCGCAGGGCCACCGGAACCCGCAGAAGCCCGCTGTCGACGCGGCGCGGCATCCGCACCTTGCGCAAGACGTCGTAGCCGACGAGCCGGAGTTCGACGACACCGGGCTTGACGTCCCTCACGTACACGGCGTGAACGCCCCAGGCGTGCCGCAGCCGTTCGGCCGAGGCGGCCACGTCAGCCGGTTCCTGCCCGGGGGCGAGCCGCAGCCTTACCCGCAGGCCGGTCGAGTTGGGCCGGATCACCCCGCGACGCGGGGGCACCGGCCGGACCTCCCGCCGAGTGGTGGCCCGGACGGCCAGGGCCCGCCAGCGGGACGGCTCGACGGTCAGCCCGCAGGCGTCCATGGTCGAGGAGTACGAGGCCAGCAGCCGGGCCACCGAGAGGGGCAGCCCGACCGTGGACCAGTACGCCGCCGGGTGGGCGTGCCGGGCATAGGCCGCGCCGCCTATCACGGCGAGCGGTCCGCCCAGCTCGGCCAACGTCACCAGGTCCGTCACGGCGATCAGCCCGCCTGAGCCATCTGGAAGGCGCCGGGCATGACGGCGGTGGCGCGGTAGGCGATGCCGTGCCGCTCCCGTCCGTTGAACACGCTCTGCCACGGCCGGGCGACGAGCCCCGGCAGCGAGACCGGAGCACCGACGGCCAAGCCGTCCGTAACGCCGCTCTCAGGGATGGTGACCTGAACCAGCGACGACTCGCCCTCGTCGATGTAGACGACGCCGACGGTCATCAGTGCCTCACCACTCACGGCGTCCTTGGCGATCTCGCCGGTCTGCCGGTCGCGCACCTTCGGCGACGGCGCTTCGGTGAGCAGGATCGTGGCGTTCGAGGCGTCAATGCGAATCACACGCACAGGGGTTTCTCCTTCTGAGTCGATCAACCTGCCACCTGACAGGTTGACTTAGCAAGTTCGAAGCTACGGATGCCAGGTTGACTTGTCAAGCTGGAAGTTGGTGGAACTGGCCGCGAATCAGGCTCAGTTCAGGCGGTAGGTGTCTTCCAGCTCCTGCCGGTCAGCAGGAAGAAGCACGTCAGAGACTTCCAGCGCTTGACCCGAGGCGTCGTACGCAACAACGAGGACACTGAGGACGGGAACGCCGTCCGGTAGGTCCAGCAGTTCAGCTTCGCTCCGCTCGGGCAGTCGAGCCGAAACCCGTTCCGTCACGTGATCGAAGCGAACCTTCTTCCGCGCCTCCAGGTGCGCGCGGATGCTGCCCCCCAGGGGGGCGGAACTCTCCAACTCGGTGCCCTCGATCAGGCCGGCGGGGAAGTACGACGAGACCAGCTCGACCGGTTCGCCATCCTCCTCGACCAGGAACCGACGCATGAGGACCTTGGCCCGCTTCGGCAGCCCGAGCACGGAGGCAACACGCGCCGGAACGGGGACGTGACCGACCTCCACCAGCCGCCCCGGGGCCTGGGACTCGTCACGCGCGAGAGCTTCACTCCCCCGGCGGTCCTTCTGCTCGACGACCGCAGGACGACCGCGCACGATCGTGCCGTATCCCTGCCGGGACTCCAGCCAGCCATCCCGTTTCAGCAGCTCCAGCGCCCGGACGACGGTCGGGCGGGACATCCCGAAGGCTTGCACCAGTTGGTTCTCGCTGGGCACGCGGGTACCGGGCGCGTACGTGCCGTCCTCGATGCGACTCTGAATGGTCTGAGCGAGGCGCACGTACTTCGGTGCCTCCACTTCATACGCCATGAATGCCGCCGCCTGTCGAGATTGGCCAAGTCAACCGGTCAACCAGACTAGCGACGAATCCGCCGACGCAGTACCAGCGGAGCGTATTCCCTCTATGACGGCCAGGCATCGGCGACCACGAAGGAGACCACCGTTCCTCCGAAGCGACTGGGCCCGGAGTGCCACGACTCGGCGATGGAGTCGACCAGGAGCAGTCCGCGCCCGTGCGCGTCGTCGGCGTCGGGGTGTCGCAGGCGCACGTTCGCCGGGAAGCCCGGGTTGTGCACCTCCACCCGGAGCGAGGTCCCTTCGCGGAACCACTCCACTCGGACCGTCCAGGGGTCATCCGCACGCCCGTAGCGGATGGCATTGGTGACCAGTTCCGAGATCATCAGCGCACAGTCGTCGACCGAGCAGGCCGGGTTGTACGGGGCGATGAACTTCCGGAACCAGCGCCGGGCCCGGGATACGGACTCGGCAGCAGGATGCAGGTTCATCGCTCCGAGTCGCGGTGAGTCCTGGTCGGGGTAGCGGTCGATCGTGTAGGCCATCCGGAGCTCACTCCTTGCCGCTGCCGCTGCCGTCGCAGTCGAGGCAGCGCCGCTTCGACGTGGCACGGGTACGGTCGGCGACAGTGGCAAGCGCCAGGGTCGTACGCGAACCGACACGCTTCCAGCCGCGCCCCCGGCAACCCCGGCAAGGTAAGCGCGTGCCCTGATCCGGCCGCCGACTCGTCACACCGTGCCCCCTTCCAATGAAGTGGCCTTAGCCACTTAGTGGATAGTGGCATTGGCCACTTGCCCTGCGCAAGCGGCTCGTCGAAATGACGGACCATCAGGTGAGGGGATACCCCTGCTCGAACGCCCAGCGGTGCGGCGGGTAGGTGGCTTCGGCGAACTCCAACGGCCGATCCTGCAGGTCGAACACGACGTGATGCACGATCAAGACAGCAGATCCGGGCACAAGTTGAAGGTCCGCCTCCTCCTCGTCGGTCGCCTGCCGAGCGCACATGCGATCTTCGGCGTAACTCCCCTGCCGTCCCGTCATGTTCTCGACGTACATCAAGGTGCCCTCTTGAATCCGCTCCGGCTCCAGGAGCTTGGGCGCCCGCTGCCCGACGTCCGGCGCGAACCATGAAGTGGACAGCGTGATGGGCCCGTCCTGGTTGTTGGTCACCCGCCTGCGGTGAACGGCTCGACGGTCCTTGACCAGGCCCAGCGCCTCGGCGACGTGATCGGGCGCGTCCAGCCAGCCGGCCGACGTGATGACGGCGTACTCACCGGGCGTGTAGATCTTGCCCGTCTGCCGTGCCCGACCGTACAACTCACGGGCCCGCCGGTTCACTTCGAGGCTTCGCACGTACGTGCCGGACCCCTGCCGTTTCTCGACGAGCCCCTGATGACTCAGCGCCTCCAGCGACCGCGCGGCCGTCGGCCTGGACACCTTCCAGTTCGCCGCCAGTTGCCGTTCCGACGGAACCTCGTCCCCCGGCCGCAGGTCACCCCGAAGAATCTGATCGCGGATGAAGTGCGCGATCTGGAGATACTTCGGCTGAGCCTCCTCGATCTGCGGCATGAGCCCTCCTCGTTCAATGCAACGCAAGCGGCCAAGTGGCTATGGCCTCTAGCCACTATAGGGTGAGTGGTCAACGCCGGAACCCGTACCCTTGAGCCCATGACGCGGTTGATCGTCGCAGCAGGAGGAGGGGGCGACGCAGTCGCCGCCGCAATGCTTGACGCCGCCCTGTACGGCGACGGCGACGACCAGGCGGTGATCCTCACCTACGCGTGGGACCGCTTGCTGATCGACCCGGTACCGGGCCCCCGAGGACCGGACGACTTCACCGGCCTCGAACCGATCACCCCGACCGTGTGGCAGGTGCCAGCGGAGGCGCGCCCGATTGCCCCGGCAGGTTCCACACTCCCCCGACTCGCCGCAGAGCTCCCGCACGCATTCGCGCTGATCGATCCCAGGCAGGGCGCCGAGGGAGTCACACGCCAACTCGAACAGCTCATCAGCCACTTGGAGCCCGAGTCGATCGATCTCCTCGACGTAGGCGGGGATGCGCTTGCACGCGGAGACGAGCCCACCCTGAAGAGCCCGCTCGCCGACGCCCTCACACTGGCAGCGTGCGGCCAAGTGAACGCTCCTATCAGGCTGTTGATCGCAGGCCCCGGCCTCGACGGCGAACTTCCGCTCGCCGACCTACGCGGCACACTCGGCCCACTCGTCCACACCTTCACCGCGAAAGACGCCGAGCCGATCAGCTCGGTCCTGGAGTGGCACCCCTCCGAGGCAACCGGAATGCTCGCGGCGACAGCCCGAGGCGTACGCGGCACATGCGAAGTACGGGACGCGGGACTTCCCATCCCCCTCACCGACGAGAGCCCGACAGTCCACGCGGTCGACCTGGACGAGGCACTGAGCCGCAACGAGTTGGCCCGCGCGATCATGGCGACGGCCACCCTGGACGAGGCGGAAGCACTGAGCCGAGAAATCTGCGGCTTCTCGGAAATCGACTACGAACGCAACAAGGCCCTGTGGCTCAAGGAGCAGCCGCCAACGAGGCTCGACGCCGAGTCGCTGCTACCCGCACTCGCTCGGTTCGAGGCAGAGGCCCGAAGCCGCGGAGTCACCCACACGACGTTCCGCCACCTCACCGAGGCCCTGAACCTCGACGGCACCCAGCGCGATGCCCTACGCCGGCTGCTCATCGACAGCCGACCGGAGCAGTACGCGGCCCCCCTGTGGCACATCCCAGCCACCACCTGAGTAACAACCTTCTTCACGGGTTCAAGGCGGCTCGCTCCGCTCCCCGCGCGCGGCCCGGCCCCCGGCCGGGCCTGCGCTCCTGTCTCCGCCCCGCTCCAGCCCGGCCGGTGTCCGTGCCGCGCGCACGGCAATCAGGCCGCTTAGATTTGGGAAAACAGGCGCCTCCGGCGGGGGCGCTCAGGCTCCGAGATGGAGGGGGCGTCGTCTGCGAGTGCCGGCCGGAGTAGTGGCGGGTGCGGGGAACTCCCATCCCGCCTGCCATCGACCCAGGCAGAGCCGAGCAGACGTGGTCCCTGGCGTCCAGGTCGTTCGTACAGCGGCGCGCTCCACCTGGACGCCAGGGACCACGCCCGCTCCACGGTGTGTGGGTCGACGGCAGACGGGATGGGAGCCGGGGCGAGTGATGGGCTGAGGTGTCTTGACGCAAGCACGCAATTCAGCGGGTGGAACATTCGGAGAAGGACAACGCATGTGACAGTCCCTCAACGAGCCCTCTCATCTACCACCTGGGTTCTTGGGCGCCTTACCCTTCGTCTTGATAATCTGAGCGGCTCGTCTCTGCAGTTCACGCTCACGGGGGTCATACACCAGTTCCAAAGCGCGAGCGAAATGCTCAATCCCGTTCAAAGCATGATCCAGCGGGATGATTTCACTTTCATGACTTCCGGCATTTCCGATCCACTTCATGGCCATGAGCTGAACCCCCGCTGGCTCATTCACTTGATTGAAGAGTTCGATACGCGCATGCGTTGAAAGTCGAAACCTCTTCCCTCTCCTATCTATTCCAAACTTTTTCACTCGCTTATGGTTCAACAAGCACTCGATTGCCGAACGAATCCTATTAGCAGCAGCATTCGGATCCGACAACAGGACTCGTGACGCTGACGCAATTATGTCCTGCAGATCCTCAGGTGTTCCTTGCGGTAGCTCTATCAGTGGAAGCTCAGGAAGTATATGCCTAACCGAGTAACCCACAAGGTAGGGGTCATCTTCGGATCCCTTGACGCTTGCAGGACCCCACTCTAGGCTCCACTCACCTACAACGATATGCCTGTTTCCGCAAGGGAGGCGGGGACACTTTAACTCACCATAAAAGAAGCCGAAGGGATCGGATTCCTCCACGTCCGAGTCAAGGGATTCCGCCGTCTCGCGCAGTTCAAGACTGGCGAAGCTTTCGAACTTTTCGATCCTTGGCTCCAGCGTGATTTCTCCGCACTGCGGGCAGAGGATCCTCGGCCACTCAGCAAAAGGACCAGCAAGCTTCTCAAACTTCGCTCGGTCAAAACTAATCCCCACGCTCCCACCCAGGTTTATGTTGGTAACCGCTGCGCGCAGCGTGACTAGCCGAGGGTCATCTGCTCCGCTTCCACCTTAGGGCGACGTCGCGCCTGATAGTAAGGCAGGAGACTCGTGGGAACATTCGGGCGTACACCAGAGAGGAGTTCAGCTACGCTAATGATCTGAACCTTCGGATACTTCTGCCCATTAACCGGATAGGTGTATGTTCCTGAATGGTTGGCCGCTTCCCGCATGGCAGGAGTGGGGTTCCTCAAAGTAATGAATACTCCCATGGCGGCCTTGTTTGACTCTACCGTTCCAATCAGATCCCGCACATGGCTAGGCCCGGTAGCCCCACCTTTGACTGACACTAGAACACGCTCGCTGGTGCCACGCCTGTCTACAGGAATACGAATGACGCCGTCGATTCCCTTGTCGCCAACCTGCTTCTCATTCGGCTGGCCATCGACAAGCATTACACACCAACGTTCGAACTCGAATGGTGATTGCTGGAAAAGCTTTTGAGCGCCATCGACGTCGAAGGGGATACCGAGGATGTCATATCCCTCAGTTATTGCTTCGCCGTAAGTATGACGTAGGCGCGCGTCGATCAAGTCGATAGCCAAAGTAGTGATGTCTATCCCGATCCACCGCCGACCAAGGCTTTGGGCGGCATCAATGGTGGTTCCACATCCAGCGAACGGATCAAGAATGACATCTCCAGGGGAAGAGGAGAACTCAATGATACGCCGCAGCAACTCCACCGGCTTTTGAGTCGGATAACCAAGTCTTTCCGCTGCGCGTGAGTTAAGCGGTGAGATCTCAGTCCAAACATCACCTAGGGGCTTACCTCGCTGCTCATCTAGATAGCGTTTCAAGCGCGGCACGCGTCCAGGAGCTGTTTGTACTACCAGGCCTGCATCGTATGCCGCCTGCATACGCTCCTTTGTCCAGCGCCACACCCTGGTAACACCCAAGAACTCATAGGTAAGGTTCGGACGATCTGGGCTAGGATTGATGAGACTCGTTAGTTGGTAACGGCGGCCGCCGGAATCGATTTGCGAGTACTTGGCCAGCGTTTTCTCGTCTAGCTCGTCTTCCTTGTATGGCTGGAATAGCTGGTCATCATTCCAGAGAGCATCTTCGGTCTTTCCGTAGGCCAGGATCACGTCATGATTCGAGGGGAGGCGTCGGGACATAAGAGACTTGGCCTGAGTGCGCCGCCAAATGATCTCATTCCGGAAGTTGGTCGGCCCAAAGATGGCGTCAAGTAAAATCTTGAGATAATGGCTGGCCGTCGGATCACAGTGCAGGAAGAGAGACCCTGTGTCCTTCAACACCCTGTGCAGCTCGATCAATCGAGCCACCATCATCGTCAGGTATGCCAGGACATCGTTCTCTCCGACAAGCTTCCGAATAGCCTCTAGGGCATCCTTTACGGCCGTCGATACGTCACTCTCCAGTAGCTCCTGGAAGAGGTTCTCCGTCTCATAGCTCCACACCCAGGTGTCACCGAAGGCTTCGATCTGGGCGGGTGAGTCGTCGCCGTTTCTCTCCTTAAACAGGACGTTGTAAGACCTGTTGGAGTTGAACGGCGGGTCGAGGTAGACCAAGTCGACGCTTGCATCTGCGAGGTGTTCGCGCATGATGCCCAAGTTGTCGCCATAGTAGAGCTGATTGGGCTTGCTTGGAGACGTAGCGGTCCTGGCCATGGAGAGAGCTTGCCAGAAAAAGATCCCCAACGCACCGTCCAGGCGGGGAGGTAGCGGGTGTCCCGCTTGGCAGGTACTCAGTGCCTCACCTCAGCAGCTACCCCTTGCCGTGCTCCTCCAGCGCACTCCTCAGCTCGTCCAGCGTCCGACCGTCAGGCAGGTGCCACAAAGTCCAACCGTTGATGAAGTTGCCGGTGACGGCACCTGCCGCCTTGGACGGCGACGGGAATGGCGATGAGTGACCATCGACGATCAGTTGTCCATCGGCAGTGACCACGGCGCGCCCCTTACGGTCGGCACGCGGCTGGTGAAATGTCAGGACCGTCCCGGCCTCCAGCAGACCGGCTTTCATGATCTTCGCCAGTGGCCCCTTGGGCAGGACAGGGGCTGCTTCCGCCGACTCGTCATCCCTCCCAAGGGTGAGGGTGAGATGAACCGTATCGTCGGGTCCTGCCTTGGTCAGGTGGGCGATGATTTCGGGTCCAAAGTGAAGGCTGAAAGTAGGCATGCGTTCCCATGAGTCAGTGCGGTCGCTACACGCTTCCGCTTGTAGGTCCTTAGGTTGTCAGTAGTTAAGGAGAACTTCAAGGCAACCGTCTGTCCCCGCTCGATCTGGTGCACTTGTGGCGCGCCTATCTCACTCTTGCTTTGCTCGACGTGTCCTCTGCCCCGCCCCTCCTCCGGGCCCGACATCCACGGCTGACATCAACGACGCCGGACTGGGACCTACACCAGCGCCCCCGTCCGGCCGTGGCATCAGTCGACTGCAGCAGTGGGAGCAGGCGCGGATCGAACTCCTGAAGCGGTGCTCAACCAGCCATGGACTATCCGCGGACTCGTCCACCCACAACTGCCGCCTGCAGGGCCGTGACCTGCCGCGTTGCCAAAGTCCGAAGCGGCCTCCGGAGCCGTGTGCGAGACGGTGGTCGTTCCCTGGGCCAGCGGTGCGCTTACTCGAAAGGTGGAGCAGCTGCCACCAGCATGCCGCTGATCGAGCCCGTATCGGCGGCGGCTTTCGTGGGGTCGACGCTGTTTTCGTCTGCGATCGTCGTCGCCCAGCAATCCCCCCACGTCGCCGCCCAGTCGCCGGCCAGGTCGCTGTCAGGGGCGAGATCCTCGGGCTTGCCCCTGATGCCGTAGGCGTCGAGGAGTCGTCGCTCGACTCCGAACGGCTCGCCCAGGGCGAGCTCCGGGTACTCACTGATCCAACGCCTGAGGATCCGTCCGCGTTCGGCAATCAGCCACGCCTCCCCGTCGTTCTGCTCGCTGTGGAAGAAGAGTTGGGCTTTGCCGAAGTGCGCGCTCAACCTTCGGCACAGGTCAGTGACGTGCACTGTCTGCTGAGGATAGGACAGGCCGAAGTACGGTCCGACGACCAGGGTCCACCCCTGCAGGGGCGGGGTAACGACGACTTTGGAGAACGGCTCCTCCTCCTCATGTGCCACCTCGTCGATGAGTTCCACGCCATCGGCCCAGGTGGTCTCCCGTGCATCCATCAAGCCAAGGGTCTTCACCAACTCCGCTCGATCGACGGTCGCGACCGCGAGCCATGAGAGCCAGCAGGCGCGTATGAGTGGTGTGGAATCAGACGTCCCCATGACCCCCATCGTATGGGCGTACGAGTGGGACTCTCGCAGTAGGCCAGATGTCGCCGAGGCACCGGCCGGACGTGCCAGATGCGTGCCAGATCTCGCGGAGAACCACGGGGAACAGCGGGGAACAAGTCTGCAACCGCTCGGACGCAGTTCAACTTCCGTCGCAGGTCAGAGCAGTCACCGCTTGCAGAACACCTAAGCTTCCCAAGCTGAGAGCGCGAGTTCGATTCTCGTCACCCGCTCCATGATGAAACCCCAGGTCGGCGACCTGGGGTTTGTTTGTCGTCTAGACCAATTTGAGGGTGGCGTGCCCTCGGCGTGCCCTAAGTCGAGATCGGGTGGCCACGCGAGGGGTGCTCGGGTGCCACTTTGAGCGACCCCATCCCCCGGCGTCTCAAATGACGAGACGCATTTCGTGTGACCTTGCACCACTATCGCATTCAGTGTCTGCGAAGTCGCTTACGCAAAGCGAAAGTTCACGAACCGTGACACACGTACCGGCCGTCATACGCGTGGCTTCACACCGAGGTCGGCAAGCAGACCAGGTACCTCTTGCCGGGGAAGACCGTTCAAGTGTCACCGCACCCCATCGTGATCACGGGGTCCAGCGCCTGGGCGGCTTCGGCTGTCAACATCTTCGGGATCCCCGCGGAGACGTCGATGCCCGATTCGCTCATCGCTCGATGACAGCGGGGTTGACAGTGTCGGCCGGGGCCGAGCCGGCCGAGCGGACCTCCACCGCGTCGCCGACGAGGTGCGTCAGGAAATCCGAGCGGTCAAGCTCTCCGACGTCGCTGAGCCTTGCGATTCGATCGCTACCAGGGATGAGCACGTCACCGACCCCCCGACCGCGGTGGCCGAAGCGAAGGCCGCTTCCGGATGCGGCTGCCAGAGCGGACCCGCGTGGCTCGCGTCGAGCGGATCGACACCGTCGGTCCGCAAAGTGGGCGAGCCGTGCATGCCGAGCCGCTCGACCTCAAAGCACACATCGCGACCGTCCGTCCCCGACGACCGTACGGACTCACGCCTCGACGGCAGATCAGCGCAGCCGGACCGACGGCGACTCGGTCTACCCTCAAACCTTTTCGGCCAGCACGCGGGGGTGCCCGGCTGCGAGCAGACCGATGTCCTCGACATCAGAGGTCAGGATGGTCACCCGCCCGGGATGCTGGAGGGCGGTCGCACACAGCATGGCGTCGATGGCGTACTTGTGACCGTGCAGACCCGCTGCTCGCAACAGAGCGGCGGCAGCCTGCGCCACGCCCTGCGTGACCGGCTCGACCCGGAGCCGGGAGAGAGTCCACTTCAGTGCGGCATCGTTGATCTTCGGGTGGATGACCTCGACGAGCACGGCAGCGGAGGTGACGACCGGCAGCTCGGCGTCACGGGCGGCCGTCAGCCACTCGTGAACCTCCCGGTCCCGCTGCACCGCCTTGGCCAAACCCTCGCTGTCCAGGACCAGGGCACCGCTCACGCGGCGGCCCCGGCACCCAAGGCACCGCCGGTAAGCCTGGCACGCTTGGCCGCCACGGCCTCCGGGTCGGCCGGACCATGCACCCTGTCGAAATCGGCGATCAGCTCGTCCAGGTTTTCCCGCTCGATCTGCTGCTGCGCCGCCTTCTCCAGGTAGGCCGAGACACCCCGCTTGCCGACCCGCTCACGGATCGCCTGCAGGGTGCCAGCGGTCAGGGTCACGGAGATGCCGCTGGTGGGACCGTCACCGGGGAGGAAATCCACGTCGTCATCGGACATGACTCCCAGTATGCCATTGGAAATGCTATTGCGAGTGATGTGGTCGGTCTCCGATCTGCCATGCAGGCGGTGCACGGCGCGGGGCTCCGGCTTGGCACTTACTGGAGGCCCACGCTCCCGTGTTGGCGGGGCGACTACGCCTCGCGGGCCTGCTGCCGCCCCGCGCCAGTCTCGCGCAGCTGTTGCCGCATCTCGGCGTCGATGCCCTTCGCCAGCCTGCGCTGATGCTTCACCGGCGAGTGCTGGTACGCGTCTCGGGGCTCCTGCCGGCGTGGCTGGTCAGCGGGTGACCATGACCGCGTCCAGACGCACTGTGGCGCGGGCGGCCGTGCTGCCGGACAGCACCTTCAACTGCGCCTTATGGGTCGTGATCTTCGTACCGAGTGTGTAGGTGAACACGACCTTCCGATAACTGGTGGTAGCGGCGTAGGTGTTCACGGTGCCCACCGTGGTCCCGTCCACGATGACCGCGAAGCGGCCACCGTTGGGCGCGGCTGTCGCGATGACGCGCAATGTGGTGCCGTCCGCCGTGAAGGACACGGCGGCCCCCGGCGTGGCGGATACCCTCTCGGTCTTCGACCAGGCCGAGGTCACCGACTTCGACGCCCAAGTGCCTTTGTAGGTCAGCGCCGATGACCGGTCGTCGACGGGGATGCCGCCGGCCGCGGCGGCGCTCCAGGCCCCGGTCTGGCCCGCGTCGTCGTGCGCGCGCACGTAGAAGTGGTAGGTCAGACCCGGCTTCGGCGTCACCGGGCTGCCGGAGGAGCCGAAGACCGCCGACTTCGAGATGGTAGACGTGCGCCAGGTCTGGAGCGGCCCGAGCGTCCACACGCCTGTGCTGCTGCGGGTGGCGACCTTCCAGCCGACGTCGTACGACGTCACGCCCGCTGTCTTCGCCGTCCAGCTGACCGGGATCACCGCGCTGGTCGAGGAGTTGCTGGCCAGGGTCGGCGCGGTGACGGAAGCAGCCGGAACGGTCCTGCGCAGCGTGACCTTTCCGCTGACGTCCGCAGCCGGAACGCCGGTCACCGCGTCCTTCACGGAGAGAGTCCAGGTGAAGGAGCCGTCGGCGGCCGCCGTGCCGGCGTCCGTCTTGCCGTTCCACACCGGGGCGATGGCGCCGCCCGAGGCCGTTCCGGTCAGGGTGCGCACCGAGGTGGTGCCCGACTTGAGGACGAGCGTCCAGGTCACCGGCCGGTTGTACGTCCATTTCGGCGCCCAGGTGTCGGCCTTGCCGTCGCCGTCGGGGCTGAACCCGATCGGGGCGGAGGCGGAGGTGCGGGACGGGGCGCCGGCCCACACGAGGTGTGTGACACCGTCGCCGTCCATCCACGCCGCCCAGGGCGCCTCGCGGTCAACCGCCCACCGTTCGGCGGAGGCGGTGTCAGTCCTCTCCGGCAGCACGAACAGTGGCTGCGCGGCGCTGCCCGTCACGCCCAGGGCCTGGGCGTTCAGGGTGACGCCCGTGGCGGCGTACTTGGTGAAGGTGTAGAGCACGTTCATGCCGAGGACCGGGGCACGGAGGGAGGCGTCCACCGTCGTACGGGTGGTGGTCCCCGCGTTCAGCAGCAGGCCCTGGTAGGCGGCCCCGCAGGTGGTCAGCAGGATCCACGAGCCGCGCACCTGGAGGTCACCCGGCAGACAGTCCACCGTCGTCACGGTGGAGACGGCGGCGGTGGCCAGGTCGGTGCGTTGGATCGACCAGCTGGAGGAACTGGTCTTCACCGACGAGTAGAGGGCGCCGCCGTACAGGGCCGATCCCTCGGGCACGCGCTCGGCGGCGCCGGTGGCCACGGTGTAGAGCAGCAGGGTGCCGTTGAAGGCGGTGGTCTTGTCCCACAGCAGGAACCGGTTACCGTCGAAGTCCACGACCTGGTCGAGCGACGCGTCCGTCCGCTGGAGGGGGACGCCGGTCAGAGTGCCGTTCGCGTACACCTGGTAGGCGTCGCCCTGCTTGACCAGCACCCGGTTCCCGGCCCCGGCCAGTGTCTGGTGGACCGTGCCGGTGGAGTAGGCGAGGACGCGCGACGGCGTGGTCGCCGCGGCCCCGGATGCGCCGACCGTCAGGGCGGAGGAGAGCAGCACGCCGGTCAGGCGGGAGGAGTCGTCCGCGGTGTAGAGGGTGCCGCCGGACAGGGCCAGAGCGTCAAGTCGTGCCGGGCCGGCAGGGATCGTGCTGGCATCGCCGGCCGCCTTGGACACCCGGCCGTCGGTGAGTGTCTGGACGGCGGCGTCGACATCCGGCCGGTACAGCGCCGCACGCATCCGGCCGTCGTCGCCCACCGAGATGTCACCGAACGTGCCGTTCAGGTCGGCGGGAGCGGTGGAGCCGTCGCGGGCCATCGCGTACAGCTCGTTGCCGTCCGCGCTCCACTCGTACCAGGCCAGGGTGTCGTCGCTGATCCACCGGGCCCGGTCGGTGGGCAGGGTGACGGTCGCCGGGCCTTCCGAGGGGGCTGCCCGCTGCCACTCGGTCAGCGTCGCCCCGTCGATGACCCCGACATGGGTGGGGGTGAACTCCAGGCCCTGCGGCAGTGCGTCGGTGTCCGGTTCGGCCACGGTGACCGTGTCGCCGGTCGAGAAGTCGACGTAGACGATCCGGCGGAGCCAGGACGCGGCCGCTCGCCGCAGCACCAGCGCGCCGTCCGCGTCCGACGCCAGCACCCCGTACTGGTTGTCGTCGGACATCAGGGTGCGGTCGGCGGCGGACGTGCGCAGCACCAGGCGAACGCGGTACTGGGAGTCGGCGTCGTAGTACGCCTGCTGGACGAGGATTCCGTCCCCCGCCTGACCGCGGTATCGCTCGTCGCCCGCCGCGCCCGAGCCGTCGTACGCGACGGCCAGCGTCTTCTGGGTGCCCGTGTCCAGGTGGCGCAGGGTGACGTGGTCGGCGAGGTCGCCGTTGGGGTTCGTGGAGGTGGCGACGGCCACCACGGAGTCCTGGACGGACACGGCGTCGACGGAGACGCCCTCGCCGGTGTCGGCCAGCGCACCCAGGTCCTGCGGGGTGCCGCCGGACAGGGAGAGCCAGCCATGGGCCCGTGTGTTGGCGGCGGTCTTCTGGCGCCAGACGACGGCCTGCCCGGAGCCGGACACCTCGCCGGCCGGCGGCACGGATGTGGTGCGGGCCGGCAGCGAGGTCGTCACCCCGTCAGCAGCCACGGCAACGGGAGATATGGCGACAGTGCCCGCGAGGGCCAGCGCCGCGGCCATTGTCATGCAAGGGAGGAGATGACGTCTGTGCGCCGGCATGGATCGGTTCCTCTCACGTATGAGGGCCGCAGTGTCGCATGGGCGCCGAACCCCTGTTCCAGCAGGGCTTCAAGAGGGAAAGCGGTCGCAGTGCCGCGGCATGGCGGCGGCAGCGGGCCGTTCACCGACTCGTCATCCCGGCCTGGCTCCTCGTACACCGGCACGCTCACGCCTGGCAGGTCCAGGAGACCCTCACCCAGCGCGGACAGCACCGCGGCGCCGGGCCGTCGACCTCGTGGTGGCCACCACAGCCGAACTGCTGGGACTGACTCTCCTGCACCGTGACCGGGATCTCGAGTGCATCGCCGCCGTCACCAGCCAGGCGCTCCAGTGGTACGGCCCGGACGTCGGCAAGTGAGCCAGGGGCGAGGGCCGACCGCACTGCGGAAGCCGCGACATTCGATCCGGCAGCAGGAAACGGGCTTCGCCGGAAGATCTGTGCATGCGCGAACAAGCTCTCTGGCCGGACATCCGGCCGAGAGGAGCCAAGTGCAGAGCCCGTCCATGCAGTCGCCCTGCCTGCCGCTCTTCGAAGCCGTGCCCACAGCGTGCCCATAAGAGCGGACTACCACGGTCAACAGCGGTGCGATCCGGCCCGCACGACCACCCGAGCACAAGCCATCTGCGCACGTCAGAGCCATACGGCCTGCCCGTCCCCTCGGAGAGACGGATGGCGTTTGCGGACGCCGCGGCACTATGGGTTGCCCAAC
The DNA here is from genome assembly GCF_032436805.1 of Streptomyces sp. P17. Lineage (NCBI taxonomy): Bacteria > Bacillati > Actinomycetota > Actinomycetes > Kitasatosporales > Streptomycetaceae > Streptomyces > Streptomyces sp. P17. The sequence continues at coordinate 23,337 of NZ_JAVRBF010000051.1, forward strand.
TCCTGCCGAGGAGACAGGACTTCAACGAGTGCGCCACGGTGGACACGGACGGACCCGGCGGCACCCAGGTGATGCTCCACGATCTCCGGTATGACGACGCGGGCCGCCACCTGGAACTCGTCGAGTCAAGTCGTCGGGCAGTACCCGGAAATGTTGTGGCGGCCCACCGGCCGTATGTCCGTGTCAGCTCGCGGCCCATACGTATCGGTGCTCGGGGCGGCCGGTCTCGCCGTACTTGAGGGTGAGGCCGATGCGGCCGGCGCGTTCCAGGTACTTGAGGTAGCGCTGGGCAGTGGACCGGCTGATGCCGGTGCGTTCGGCGACCTCGTGGGCGGACAAGGGCTGTCCCGCCTGGTCCAGGGCGCGGCGGATGATGTCGATCGTGGGGGCGGAATAGCCCTTGGGGAGGGCGGAGTGCGGTTCGGCGGTGGATCTCAGGGCGCTGAAGATCTGGTCCACCTGGTCCTGGCCCGCCCGGCCGCGTCCGCCGACGTCCTCGAGGGCGTGGCGGAGGGTGGTGTAGCTGTCGAGTCTGGCGCGCAGGGCGGCGAAGGCGAAGGGTTTGACGAGGTACTGGAGGGCTCCGTAGCGCAGGGCGGCCTGGACGGTGGCGATGTCGCTGGCCGCCGTCACCATGATGACGTCGGCATGGTGGCCGAGTTGCCGCATCCGGCGCACCAGGGTCAGCCCGGTCTCGTCGGGGAGGTAGTGGTCGAGGAGCACGAGGTCGATATGGGTGCGCTCCAGGGTGGCCAGGGCGTGGGCGGCGGTGTGGGCCCGGGCGACGACCCGGAAGCCGGGTACCTGGGTGACGTACATGGCGTTGATCTCGGCGACGTGGAAGTCGTCGTCCACGACCAGGACATCGATCATCTGGACTCTCCTGAGAAGGCGAGTTCGACCACGGGGGCGCTTTCCTCGTCGAGGGCGCTCTCCTCAGCGACGTCGTCAAGGGCGAGCGCCTCGGGCAGGACGACGGTGAACACGGCGCCGCCGCCGGCGCGGGCGGTGACCCTGGCCGTTCCGCCGTAGCGCTCGGCGAGCCGCCCGACCAGGGCCAGGCCGATGCCGCGGCCGTGCGGACGGCGGTCCGGGGGTTTGGTGGACCAGCCCTCGGTGAACACCTGCTCGTGCATCTCGGGCGGTAGGCCCGGCCCGGTGTCGGCCACGCGCAGGACGGCGGTGGTGCCCTCGGCCCGCAACTCCACCTCGATGAAGGGGTCGGGGGGCCGGTGCCCGGCCACCGCGTCCACGGCGTTGTCGATGAGGTTGCCCAGGACGGTGACCAGGTCCCGAGGGTCGACCACCCGGTCGGTGAGCAGCGTGTCGGGGGACAGGCGCAGAGGTACGCCGCGTTCGGCGGCGACGGCGGACTTGCCGACCAGCAGGGCCGACAGCAGCGGGTCCCGCACGCGCTCGGCGATCTGCTCGGCGGAGGCCCGGTGGGTGTGGGCGACGTCGGCGATGAGCTGGGCGGCCCGGTCGTGGCGGCCGATCTCGATCAGCCCGAGGAGGATGTGCAGGCGGTTGGCGTGTTCGTGGCCCTGGGCGCGCAGCGCGTCCAGCAGGCCCTGCGTGCTGTCCAGTTCGCGGCCGAGGAGTTCCAGTTCGGTGCGGTCGCGCAGCGTCACCACCGTCCCGGCGTCCCTGGTCGGCATGCGGTTGGCGATCAGGACCCGGCCGCCGCAGACGGTCAGCAGGTCGGTCCCGTCGACGCGTCCGGCCAGTACGTCCGCGGTCCGTCCCGGGGGCAGGGCCTCGTCCGGGGTGTGGCCGGTGGCGTCCGCGTCGAGGTTCAGCAGTCTTCTGGCCTCGTCGTTGACCAGGCGGATCCTGCCGTACCGGTCGCAGGCGACGACGCCCTCCCGGACGCCGTGCAGCATGGCCTCGCGCTCGTCGAGGAGGGCGGAGATGTCGGCGAAGGCGACGCCGTGGGTGCGGCGGCGCAGGCTGCGGGAGACCAGGAGCGCGGCCAGGACGCCAACGGCGAGGGCGGCGCCCGCGTACAGCATCATCCCGGGAACCGCGCCGAACAGCTGGTCGCGCACGCTGCCGTAGGCGATGCCGACCGAGACCGCCCCCACGATCTCGCCCCGGTCGTCGCGCAGCGGCACTTTGGCGCGGGCGGAGCGGCCGAGCGTTCCGGTGTCGATCTCCATGACCTCCTGGCCGGCGAGCGCACGACCGGGATCCGTGGAGACGTACTTGCCGATCTGGGCCGGAGTGGTGTGCGACCAGCGCACCCCGCGGGTGTCCATCACGACGACGTACAGCGCCCCGGTGGCCCGGCGTACGCGTTCGGCCGCCTGCTGCACCGGGCCCGACGCACTCGGCTCGGTGGCGACCAGATCACGTGCGACGGCCGGCTCGGCGGCGGTCTGGGCGATGGCGAGTGCCCGGCGCATCGCCTGGTCGTCGAGGTGGGAGCCGAAGGGGGCGAGAAACAGACCGGTGGCGAGAATCGTCACCCCTGTGGTGATGGCCAGCTGTACGGCCAGCACCTGGGCGAACACACTCCGGGGCCAGGGAATCCGCACCTGCCCACCTCATCTCTCCTGGTCACTCCGCGGTCGCCCGACATGTCGTGGGGCTGATTCATCCGATTGACGCGGTTGTGAACGCAAGGTAAGCGCCGGAGAGGCCGCTGCCCAGTCCTCTGGCGCATTTTCGTCGCCAGGGCGTCGGCACAACGAGCAAAACGCAGCTTGTGAACACAAGGAGAGGTTGCGCCCACAAGACTGCCTGTGGTTCCGGTCACTCCTAGCCTCCCCGCAACAAGTGCCAGCGGGCACCGCACGAGGAGGACAACCATGGCCAGAACCCACCGTCCCGCGACCGCGCTCGCCCTGGCGCTCGCGCTCGGCGCGCTGACCGCCTGCGGGAGCGGCAGTGACACGACCGAGGCGGCGGAGAACAAGATCGCCGCGGGCCAGGTCCCCGACTACTACCCCGAGGACTACAGCGCTCTGATCGAGGCGGCCGAGAAGGAGGGCGGCAAGCTCACCGTCTACTCCAACCTCGGCGACGAGAACATGGCCCCCATCGTCCGGGACTTCAAGAAGAAGTACGACTTCATCAAGACCGTCTCGGTCAACGAGCTGGACAGCGACGAGTTGTTCCAGAAGGTCCTCTCCGAGAACGCGGCCGGGAAGTCGCCCGCGGACGTGCTGATCTCCAGTGCGGCGAGCGCCTGGGCGGACTTCTCGGGGCGCAAGGACACGGTGCTGGAGTACGACTCCCCGGAGGCCGCCGAGCTGGGCGACGAGGCGGAACTGCTGCCCAGCGTGTACTCGATGTCGAAGGACCCGATGACGATCGCCTACAACACCTCCCTGATGGAGAAGGCGCCGACCGGCATCGCCGACCTGGCCGAGATCATGAAGGCCGACGAGGGCAAGTTCAAGAACAAGGTCACCGTCCGTGACCCGGAGGGCTCGTTCGGCTTCACGGTGACCCGTGCCCTCACCGAGGGCAACCCCCAGGCATGGGACGCGCTGGAGACCATGCTCCCGCTGACCCGTCCGGAGACCTCGTCCGGGACCCAGCTGGAGAAGATCGTGGCCGGCGAGTACACGGCCGGCTTCCTGATCAGCGCCTCCCCCGCCTACCCCGTCGTCGAGGACAGCGCCGGCCTGGTGAAGATCGTCTTCCCGAAGGACGGCACCATCGTCCTGCCGCGCGGCCTCGGCATCGCCGCCAAGGCGCCGCATCCGGCGACCTCCAAGCTGTTCCTGGACTTCGCCCTGTCCCAGGAGGGACAACGCGCGGTCGCCGAAGGCGGCCTGTCGTCCTACCGGAAGGGCGTCGAGGGCAAGGGCCTGCACACCTACCAGGAGGTCGTCGACGCGGTCGGCGAGGACAACATCATCGCCGTCGAGTACGCCCCCGTCGCCAAGAACGACGCCGACGCCTGGCTCGACCGGTTCAACGGACTCCTCAAGAAGTAGGCACCCCCGAAGGGACGATCGGAGCCAGAGCAGATGTCGACCCTGACCCAGTCACCCAGCACACCGGCTGACGAGCATGAGAAAAGGTTCGAGCCGCCGAGCTACCGCCGCCCCCTCGGCATCGGACGGGACCAGGTCGTCCAGTACGCGGTACTCGCGTTCCTCGCCGTCCTGGTACTGGCTCCGATCCTCCCGACCCTCTACCAGAGCGTGCGCAACCGCCCGCTCTACGAAGCGGGCGGCGCCTTCACCCTCAGCGGCTACACCAAGCTCTTCACCGACGCCGGCTTCGGCGAAGTGGCGCTCAACACGCTGCTGTTCGCCGGTCTGACCACCCTCCTGAGCCTGCTCATCGCGATCCCGATGGCGGTCGTGGTGGTCCGCACGAAGCTGCCGGGCGGCCGGCTGATCGCCCTGGCGATGCAGTGGCCGTTCTTCATCTCCTCGCTGATCCTGGGCTTCGGCTGGATCATCATGTACGGCCCCGCCGGGTTCGTCAGCATCAAGGTCCAGCAGGTCCTCGGCAGCGTGCCGTGGAACCTCTACTCGATTCCGGGGATGGCGCTCACGGAGGCCGTGGCACTCGCCCCGATCGCCTACGTGTTCTGCGCCAACGCGCTGCGCCAGTCGGACGCCTCCCTGGAGTCGGCGGCCCAGGTCTGCGGCGCCGGACCGCTGCGGATCCTGATACAGGTGGTCGTACCGATGTTGCGACCGCCCATCGTCTACAGCGCCATCCTGGTGTTCTCCGTCTCGATCGAGACCCTGAGCGTGCCGCTGCTGTACGGCCAGCCGGTGAACATCGACGTGTTCTCGACGTTCCTGTACCGCAACGGCCTCCAGTCAGTGGATCCCGACTACACGGTACTGGGCGCCGCCTCCACGATCATCGTGTTCTTCACGCTGGGCCTGGTGGCGGTGCAGGCCCGGCTCCTCAAGGACGCCGCCCGCTTCGTGTCCGTGCGCGGCAAGGTGACCCGCCCCCGCAAGCTGGATCTCGGCTGGCTGAAGTGGGTGAGCATCGCGTGCATCTGGCTCTACGTCATCGCCGGCGCCCTGATCCCGATCCTCGGCCTGGTCCTCCGCTCCTTCACGCTGGTGTTCACCCCGCTCCAGTCGCCCCTGAAGACGGTCACCACGAAGAACTACGAGCTCGTCTTCGACTCCGACAACTACGTGCAGTCCCTGTGGAACAGCCTCATCGTCGCCGGGGTCGGATCGGTGACGATCAGCGCCATCGCCGTGCTCGCGGTGATGGTCGCCCGCCGCTCCGCCTTCCGCTTCGGCCGGGCGGTGGAGTACCTCGCGCTCATCCCGCAGTCACTGCCGGGCATCATCATCGGTATCGGCTTCTTCTGGGCCTTCGCGCTCGCCCCGTTCGGCATGGGCTCGGTGCTGCAGGGCACGATCTACGCCGTCATCATCGCCTTCGGTATGCGCGCCCTGCCCAGCGCGTTCGGCTCGGTCGCCCCCGCGATCATGCAGATCGGCGGCGAACTGGACAACGCGGCCCGGGTCTCCGGCGCCGACTGGGTGATGACGTTCTTCCGCGTCCTGCGGGCCCTCGTCACACCGGCGTTCGCCGGAGCACTGGTGCTCACCTTCGTGATCATGCTCAAGGAATACTCTCCGGCCGTGTTCCTCAGCTCCGCGGACAACAACATCCTCGGAACCACCATGCTCAGTCTCTGGACCCAGGGGCGGGCCGGATCCGTCGCCGCTCTGGCGACCCTCCAGATCGTCATCACGGCGGTCTTCGTCGCACTCGCCGGCCTGCTCATGAAGGGAAAGCACCATGCCTGAGGTGACCGTGAAGAACCTGGCCAAGACGTTCGGGGACAACTCCGTCCTCGGCGATGTCACCTTCACCATCAAGGACGGCGAGTTCTTCACTCTCCTGGGAGCCAGCGGCTGCGGCAAGTCCACCACGCTCAACTGCATCGCCGGGCTCGAACAGCCCAGCGAGGGCTCCATAACCGTCGGCGGAAGGCCCTTCGTCGACACCTCGGCCGGCGTGTTCCTGCCCCCCGAGGAACGCAACCTCGGCATGGTGTTCCAGTCCTACGCGCTGTGGCCGCACATGACCATCGCGAAGAACCTCGCGCTCCCCCTCGCCATCCGCAAGATCCCCAAGGACCAGCAGAAGACCCTGATCCACGACGCCCTCGACAAGGTCGGTCTCGCCGAGCTGAGCGCCCGCTACCCGCACCAACTCTCCGGCGGCCAGCAGCAACGCGTCGCCCTCGCCCGCGCCCTGGTCTACTCCCCCACGGTCCTCCTCCTCGACGAGCCGCTGTCCAACCTCGACGCCAAACTCCGCGAACAGGCCCGCGCCTGGCTCAAGCGCCTCCAGGAAGAGCTGGGCATCACCACCGTCTACGTCACCCACGACCAGGAGGAGGCCCTGGCCCTCAGTGACCGGATCGCGGTCATGGAGGGCGGCAACATGATCCAGATCGGCACGCCGCACGAGATCTACGAGCGGCCCGCCGCCCCCGCGGTGGCCGCGTTCGTCGGCCGCTGCAACTTCCTCACCGGCCGGGTGATCGGGCAGGAGGGCAAGCGGTACAGCATCCTCCTCGACTGCAGCGCCGACGTGGTGCGGGTCGACAGCGACGAGAAGCTCCCGGGCGGCGACTCCGTCACGGTGGCGATCCGTCCGGAGCGCCTGGAGGTCGTCCCGCAGCCCGGTACGGCTTCCGGCACCAACCGCCTGAAAGCCCACGTCCTCACCAGCTCCTACGTCGGCTCCCGCTACGAGTACGACGTCCGCCTCGGCGACCAGGTCGTCCAGGTCCTCAGCGGCCACGGCGGACTCTCCGGGGAAGTGTCCCTCGTCTTCGAGCCAGCCCATGCGCTCCTGTACGCGGACAAGGTCGAACTCCCCGAGGAACAGCGCGACTTGCTGACGGTCAGTCCGTGAGGAACGCGAACCCCGGTTCACCGGTCCCAGGAGACGGCGCCCCGCCCCGCGTTCGGAGGCCAGGAAGTCCTCCAGGTCCGGGGACAGTCGGTCGGCGGCGTCGACGTGGGGCCACCAGTTTCCGACGACCTCCAGGCCGGAACGCCAGTCGGAAGGGCGTGGCACCAGTGCCGTACTGAAGCCGTACAGGACTGGCCAGTTGGTCTGTTCCTGCCGTCGGCGCGTCGCGGAGGCGGCGAGCGGGGGCAGTCGCAGGCGGTGGCGCAGGTCCCGGGTCGCCTGTGCGTAGACGCGGTCGGTCATGCGGAGGGCGAAGCTACCGGCCACACGGTTGGCGGCACGGTTGCCCAGTGAGCGGGAGCTCATGACGACGGGCGGGAAGTCGCCTGTCGGTGCGGTGGGTTGGAGGCACACGCCGAGGCTCGGTATGCCCGTGGCCTCGGTGAGATGCCAGCCGAGCGGGGCCGTGGTGGCCGACAGCAGGAGAAGATCCGTGCCGTCGGCCACCGCGTCGGCGAGCCCCTGGCCCAGTTCGGTGGTGAACGCGGTAGCGGCGCGCATCAGGTCCCGTCTGCTCCTTACGCCTCCGTGAGCTCGTGTGTCGGCAGGCATGCGGCGGAATTCCAGCCCGGCCTCGCGTACGAGGGGCGCGAAGGCGTCCGTGGTGGCCAGGACGACGTCGTATCCCGCACGGCGCAGTTCGGCGCCCAGGCCGGTGTAGGGCGCGACGTCACCGCGCGATCCGGCCGCGGCGATCAGGATTCTCATCGGTCTTCTCGGTCTTTCCGGGAGTCGGTACGGGAACCGGTGCGGCGGGAGGCATTGGCGTGGACCGCCTTGCGCAGATAGGCGGCCAGGCCCGCGCGTTGCTGCGACGGCGGTACGACGAGGGCGAAGGCGCGCGGGTCGGCGGCGAAGTCGTCCGCGATGCGCCGGTGCATGCCCGGCTGGCAGGGGGTGAACCAGCGTCGGGTGGGTGCCGGTCGACGACCGTGCCTACGACCGCGCCTGGCGGGTCCAGGAGATCCTCACTCAGCGCGGACAGCACCGCAGCGCCGGGGCCGTCGATCTCGTGGTGGCCGCCACGGCCGAGTTGCAGGGGCTGACCCTCTTGCACCGTGACCGGGACTTCGAGTGCATCGCCGCCGTCACCGGCCAGGCACTGCAGTGGTACGGCCCAGAAACCGGCAAGTGAGTCAGGTAAGGGATCACTTCATCGGAAGGCCGTGCCCGGGCGAAAGGGTCCCGAGCCGAGTGTGTGCGAACGAGCCGAGCACAGAGCCCGTTCACGCATGCGCCTGCCCACCCGTTCTTCGGAGTCGTGCCCACAGCGTGCCCGTACAGGCCGGACAACCACGGTCAACAGGGGCGCGATCGAGCCGTCGCGACGACACCGGCCCGATGAATCTCCTCAGGTCACCGGGCACGCGACCGCCCAAGCGCCGTCGCTTCCCAAGCTGAGAGCGCGAGTTCGATTCCCGTCACCCGCTCCAGAATGAAGCCCCAGGTCAGCGGCCTGGGGCTTTTGCGCGACCGGGTCTCTCCCGCGTTTTCTGCCGTGTGTCGCACCCGAAGATTGGGCACGCGGAGGGCGCAAGTGCCGGACAGGCGCCGCACGCTCAACGCTCCCGCCTTCGGAAACGTACAGCTCACCTGGGGCTTCGTAGTGTGCATCGCAACCCTTCGGAACGGGAGGCCCTCAGCTTGCCGATCCCCCGACAAGGTTGATGAAGTCTTCGCGTACCCGCGGAGGCGACAGTTGCCGAAGTCCCTCCCAACAGTCAGGACTTCAGCATCACGATCCCCTGTCAGAGCGGGAGGTCGTCGGGCAGGACCCGGAATGCCTTGTGGCGGCCCAACGGTCGAACGGCCCGGAAGTCTCGTCGGTCGAGGGCGAGGATCGCGTCGGTGTCGTAGTCGGCGGCAAGCGCCACATTCACTGCGTCGGCGAGATCGAGGTCCAAGGCGCCGTAGCGGACGCGGACCGACTGGGCGGCGCCCAGGTGGTCCTCCGTGATCTCCGGCATGACGACGCGCCCCCGGCTCATCCAGCGCCGGAGGTCGTCGACCGCACTGAGGGCGGCCTCCCGCCCGAGTTCGCGTGTGGCAACGTGATCGAGTTCGGCCAGCAAAAGCGGCGACATGATCAGGAGTCCGGCCGCCATGATCGCCTCATTCGCCCCCCGGTGCTCCGGGTGAGCCGAGTCGAGGGCGGCCAGGAGGCCGGAGGTATCCGCAATGACGATGATCACGCGGCGGTTCCGGAGTCCGAACCGGCCTCACGTCGCACGGCGTCTGCGACCGCGTCGCGGACCTCGGCCCTGGATGGCGTACGACCCGGCCCCTCGAAGGTGCGTGAGAACAGCGGCTCATCCCAGACACGGTTCGCCATCGCCGCGAGGTGGATCCCCTGGCGGATGATCTCGGCCTCGCTTATCCCGCGTCGCTTGGCGGCCTCCTTGATGATCGCCAGGTCTTCGGGGTCGGCGTAGACATTGGTGCGCTTCATGGACATGTACCAAGCCTAGTCCATGTACTGGATTGATGTACCCATCACTGTCGTTGGTTTCACGGTGACCGGGACTGCCGAGCTGCCCTCACCGATCCTGTCCCGGTCCAGACTGTCCGAGGGGAGAGGGGTATGTCATGGGATTCGGCTTCCGTGTCGGTGTGCCTGGGATGAGTATGCGTGTCTCCACGCGCGGGGGGTACGGACCTCGGTCGGGCCACGCGCGGCGAGGCTCAGCGTGGGCAGTGGCGGTGCCAGGATGCCGACTGGACTCGGCCCCTTCTACGCCTCCAGTTCCCTCGGCGGCGGCCGACGACGGACCAGCACACGCCGCACCACACGGCCTCGGACGGTCGCCCCGTCGGACGCACAACTGGACTGGGTGCGCCGCCAGGCGGAGCGGGCTCAGCAGGAGGCGGAGCGCGATGCCGCCATCGCTCAGTTGCGAGAGCTGAAGCGGCAGACGACCAGCGTCCATCTGGAGTCCTTCCCCACGGCCCGTCCACCCGTGATATCGAACCTCTCCAGGACCTGCTGGAGACGCCCATCGCTTCAGCGGTGGAGACGGTCAGAAAAACCGCGTCGAGATCAACGCCCGCCCGACCCACTGGGGCCCCGTCCCACCCCGGAATGCCTGAACGACGGCCCGACCGGCCGACGACCGTCAGGGGCATTCGTACGTCAGGTGGGTGGTGACCGTGCGGTGGGTGGGCGAGAGGATCCGTATTTCGGCCTGTGCCGTGTAGTGGCCCTTGCCCTGGAAGGTCCACAGCAGGTGCAGACGTGCCTGCCTCTGGCCCCGGACCACCACTTCGCGCAGGACGCCCGAGGCGGTGCCGTCACTTCGGATCCATCGGTAGGAGAGCGTGCCCGGCCGGCCGTTCGTGGCGACGAGGGCGACTATGTCCGCTGTGTCGTCGCATCCCAGAACCATCGGCCGGGCCGTGACCGCCGCCGTACGCACCGCGACGGAAGGCCCGAGGCGCTGCCAGGCGAGGAAGGCGATGACGGCGATCAGTACGAGCGCGGGCAGAGTGTGGCTTCGCAGACGTCGGCGCGGGGGCACGCGAGGCGGCGGCACCGCGGGCAGCGTCTTATGGGTACGGTGCGCGACGGCGGCTTTCACCCCCGGGCCGAAACGCAGCACGGTGCCTTCGGAACGGTCGGGCAGCGTCGGCGGCGTCGGCAGGATCTCCGTGGAGGGCTGCCCGACGAGGGTGGTGTCCGGCTCGGGCCTCTGGATCCAGTGGCTGGCCAGCACCGTGGCGCTGTACTCGGCGTCGGCGGAGCCGGGTTCGTCGCTCGGGGCGCGTTCGTCGGTGGGGCCGAGGTGGAGGGTGGAGGTGTGGTCGTCGGCCGGGTCAAGCATCCGGGTTTCGTCGGCGGGGCCGAGCACCTGGGTGGGTTCCCAGTCCTCGGCAGACGCGGGAGTGCGGTCGTTGTGAGCGCTCATCGGATGACACACCGCCTGGTCTGAAGCTGCTGCGAGGCGCCGCCGTCGGCGGAGGCAGGAGTGGTCGTGGCCTGCACCGCCCAGTAGCAGCCGGTGCCCTGGAAGGTGTGGTCGACGGTGAGCGTGTACTGGGTGGCACCGCTGCGCTCGAACGTCTGGGACGCACCGTCCGGGGTGCCGAGCTGTCCCCCGGTGTCGCTCGTGAACCACGAGACGGTGATGGAGAGCGGCCCGGTGCCGTCCGTGGTGATGTCGATCGTTGCCGTGCCGGTTGTCGGACCCGTCTGCTGGAAGCCCGACACCGCGACGTCCTTGACGGCCGGAGCAGTCGGCGAGGTGGGGGAAGCTGTCGTCGGCGTCGCCTCGGTGGTCGCCCCGCCGGGCGTACTCGTCTCCGGGGCCGGAGCCGTGGTGGCGGACGCGGAGGGCTCGTCGGTGCCGGCAGTCGCCGGGTCCGAGGGCGACAGGCTGGGTGACACGGTGGACGTCGGGGCCGACGGGGACGAGTTCGCCGACGCGGTCGGACCGGTGGGCACTCCCGGCTCCACGCCGGGCTGGGCACTGGTGGTGGCCAGGGCCTGCGCCGCCTGTTGCGGATCCGCTCCCGGGGTGTGCTGGATGCCGTAGGACAGGACGACGGCCAGAAGCACGGCCGCACCGGCCACCAGCGCCCCCGGCCGGCCGGGACGCCACGACTGCGCCCAGCCGCGGCCCGGGCTCAGGACCGTACGTGCCGTGTCCGTCGTGGCACGCGGAGCGCTGCGGGCCGAGGGCAGCAGCAGCGGCAGCAGGGCCACCAGCGCGGCGAGCCGGCCGCGCCCGCGCTCCTCCCAGTCGGGCCCGTAGGCGGCGCCGGCCACCACCTCGAGTTCAGTGACGAACTCCTCGGCGTGTGTGGGCCGTTCCCGCGGGTCCTTGGCCAGACCGCGCCGGACCAGCTCCCGCACCGCCTCGGGGGCCTCCTCTGCGGGGACGGGCGCGTCGACATGCTGCAGCGCGAGTTCGGCGAGATTGTCACCCGCGTACGGCTTGTGGCCCGTCAGGCACTCGAAGAAGGTGGCCGTGGCCGCGTACACGTCGGCGGCGGGAGAGGCGGGCGCGCCGGTCCACTGCTCCGGGGCCATGTAGGAGGGGGTTCCCGCCACGCCGACGCTGGTGCCGGCGTCCACCGCGATCCCGAAGTCGACGAGCTTGGACGATCCGTCCGGCACGACCAGGACGTTCGCCGGCTTGTAGTCGCGGTGGACGACGCCGACGCGGTGTGCGTCGGCCAGGCCGAGCAACGACCCCTTGAGGACCACGAGTGCGGCCTCGGGATCGAGCGGGCCCTCCCTGGTCAGCAGGGTCCGCAACGAGACACCGTCCACCAGCTCCATCACGATGGCGGCGCCGTCCGGGCTCTCGACGTACTCGTACAACCCGGTGACGTACGGGCTCTCCAGGCCGCCGAGCAGCCGCGCCTCCGCCCTGAACTCGCGTACGAAGCCCGGCCGGGTGCGCAGTGATTCGCTGAGGTACTTCACCGCGACCGGAACGCCGGTCTCCTCGTGCACGGCCAGGACGACTCGCCCGCTTGCCCCCGATCCGAGCTCCAGTGACTCGGTGTATCCGGGCACTGCCCATGTGTTCATTCCAGCCCCCCAAGGCCGCGCGTGCTGCCGGAAACTCACCCGCCCCGGAGCTTCGGCCACGCGTCCAAAGACACGTTTTCAGCCACTGCGGTTGCGATGCGGCATCCGGTATCCCCGTTCCGGACACCGGCAGCCGGGATATGGGAGGGAGCACCACTGGATAGTGCCTCAGAATCTGTACAGATCGACCCGGAACGCCGGTACCAGTCCGGCGCACGGTCCGCGTCCCACGCGGGTGCGCGACCGACTCAGCCCGTTTCTCCCCCTTTCGCCGCCGCCGCGGTGTGGATCAGGGGTGGCTGAAAAAGATCGGATGAATCAAGCGGGAGGATCTACCGGTGACCGGAATTCCGACCCCTACGGAAGGGGACGGCACCAGGGTTGTCGACCTCGTGGTGGCGGCCACAGCCGGGTTGCAGGAACGGACTGCTGCACCGCGACCGGGACTTCGGGTGCATCGCCGCGACCGGCAGGCCTGGCGCTCCAGTGGTGGCTGCCTCGAGGCCGACGAGTGAGCCCGAGCCCGAACGCCGACTGCTCTGAGGCCGCTGCACCATTCGGTCTGTAAGCAGGAGACAGGCTTTTCCGAGAACTCTGTGCATATACGAAGGCGCTCCCCAGCCAACGTCCGAACGAGCCCGGCCAAGCGCGGTGGCGTTCGTCCGCGCGCTCTGCCCGCCGGTCCTCGCAGCTCGTGCCCACAGCGTGCCCGTAAGAGCGGACAACCGCGGTCAACAGTGGTACGACCAGACCCGCGCAACCGCTTCGGCACGCCGCATCGGCACAGGTCACCCGGCCTGGAGGCGCGCAAGCGCCATCGCTTCCCAAGCTGAGAGCGCGAGTTCGATTCTCGTCACCCGCTCTCCTCAAAGCCCCAGGTCAGCGACCTGGGGCTTATTTGCCGTCCAGACCATTCGTCGACCCTCGCGCCCCCGACACGCCCCGGGATAGGGCACGCGGAGGGCGCGGGGTCCCCCCGCGGTGCATTTGGTCACCAACTACTCTCCCTCCTCGACTGCGCGACCTGGTGCGCCCCTTGGCGCACGGGGCCCTGGCAAGACGCGCGGCCGAAGCCATCAGCTTGCCGTTCCCTTGGTGAAGAGAGCCGGATGTTCGGAGTGCCGCGGGCTCGACAGCCTCCCGAACCATCATCTTGTTTCACTTGTTGCGTTTACTTCGATTGTTTCGAATAATGGGTATACGCAGACTCGACGCTGCTTCCCGCACCGACAGGGGCGCACCATGACCAAAACAGACATCCGACCTGTGAAGCTGCCACCTGAAAAGGCCGCGGCCGCAGCGCACGCGCTCGCACAAGTCGGCAGCTACCTGGCGGCACACCAGGACCTCGCAGAGATCACCGTGACGGTCGAGGACGGAGAGCGCGAGCCCCTCGCCCTACCCCGCGAGGCCGTGGAACTGCTCGCCACCATGCTGGCCCACCTGGGGGCCGGCCGCGCCGTCTCGGTCGTCCCGTCCGACGCCGAGCTCACCACACAGCAGGCAGCAGGCATGCTCAACGTGTCGCGGCCATTCCTGATCGGGCTGCTCGAGGCCGGAGAAATCGAATACCGAACCGTCGGCACACATCGGCGGATCACCGCGTCGTCGCTCCTGCAGTACAAGCGCAAGGACGACCAGCGTCGCCGCGAAGCCGCCGACGAGCTCACCCAGCTCGGCCAGGAAATGGGAATGATCTAGCACGTGGCCTTCGTCGCCATCTACGACGCCAACGTCCTTTACCCCAGCACCCTGCGCGACGTCCTCATCCGAATCGCGCAGGGTGGCCTCGTCCAAGCCAAGTGGACCGATCAGATCCTCGACGAGACATTCCGTAACATCCTCAAGAACCACCAGGACATCTCGCCCGAGAAGCTCGACCGCGTCCGCGCCTTGATGAACGCTGCAATCCGGGACTGCCTGGTCAGAGGACACGAACCACTGATCGATGGCGTAAAGCTGCCAGACCCGGACGACCGGCATGTCCTGGCCGCGGCGATCCGGGCCAAGGCACAGGCCGTCGTCACCTTCAACCTGAAGGACTTCCCTACCGATGCCCTGGCCCCCTGGGACGTCGAAGCTGTGCATCCGGACGCCTTCCTGGAGGCACAGATCGATCTGGCGCCGCAGGTCGTCTACGGCGCGGTACAGAGGATCGCGGACAGCTGGCGAAAGCCGCCGGGCACAGTGGACGACGTGATCGCCAGGCTGGAGCGGCAGGGCCTGGTCGCTTCGGCGGCAGCCCTACGAACGCTTGCAATCACGCCCTGACTGCCGTTCTCAAGCACGCAAGGCGGCGACCGTGCGCACCACGCTATTGGCAAGCACATGGAGTTCGGCTTCACCGAGATCGTCGTCCACTCAGGAACGACAACTACGGGGAATCGCGGCGCCGGGTTCACCCTCCCCTGCAGAGAGCACCTGTACAGCATCGGAGGGTATTGGGAAGGCGTCGCCCGAGTCGGGGTCCCACAATGTCACCTCACCACCGACCACACCGAACGTGCCGTACACCTGCTTGGGGTCCAATCGGTGCCCGTACAACGGAAGTTCGTCCAGGGAGCCGATCGGAGTGACGCAGACGGGTCGGGGATTGCCACCGTAGTAGTGATCCGGTACTCGGCCCGATCGCCACTGCCGTACCGCATCATCACCGGCCGCGCCGGCGCCGTCCAGTACGGTCACCGCCCACGCCAACGTGAGCGCAATGGCCCCGGTCAGGGCGGCGATCGGGTCTCCGGCTACCCTCGGGGGCCAGGCGTCGGATGCCGCCCGTGACGAACACCGCGCCTGCCAGGAGGAGGTGCAGGCGTACAGCGGCAGTGGGATCAGCGATCCAGGTCACCCAAGCCGTGACCGCGAAGAGCGCTCCGCTGGTCGCCAGCGCCGCCAGCCATGCGTGACTACGCCGGCGCCGGTGGACCATCACCGCATCCCCGTCCCGCGGGGCATCGCCCCCATCCCCGGCTGCCGTGCAAGGCCATCCGACGTGAGCGAGCCGGTGCGGCGCCGGCGGACGACACGACGTCGACGGACGAACGGAAGCATGATGGTCGCGCACCACCAACTCAGCAGCGCCCACACCACCAGCGCAGGCAGAGCCAGCCACCAAGGCCCAGAAGCAGCCGGGATGCCGAGCACACCCGCAGCCCAACTCAGCGCCGTCGCTCTCACCACCCACCGGTGGCTTTCCCTCACCCTGGTCCGGTGCATTCCGTCGTGTGCTCGCACCCGACGCGAAAACGGGGAACGCACCCGACTCTCACCAGCGTGCCGCTCGGCCTCCTCCAACGAGCCGAACAGCACCGTCCCGGTGTCGTGCAACCCAATGCGCCGCTCCAGATTGAACAGCCACCGCAGCCACCAAATGGCGTGCGTGCTGGGCGGGGCGCAGACGAACCAGTGCGGTTCCTGGCGACGCTGCCTCCGCCGCATCCGCGCACTCACAGGCCGCAGATCAAGCTCGGCATCGTCCGCCAGGTCCTTGACCTCCTGCGCCGCCCACCGTTCCGGTCGACGACCGGAATCACGCCCGACGGGGATGCCAAGCGCGTAGACCGACTTCCGGACCGCCTCATCCGGAAGGACTCCGCCCGGGGTGCGAACCTCCGGGTACACCTCCTCGTGAGCGTCAAGTACCTCCCAGCCCCTCTCCTCGAACAAGGCGCGGGCCTTTCTCCGGTGCCCGACCGGCCCCGCCCCGCGACCGCCCCGTGAGAGCCGCCTCCACCCGGACGGTGAGCAGCGCAACTCCGCGCCCCTGTCCCTGGTCTGCCTGCACGATCCCCTCCCTTCATCGGGAGTTGATCTTCCCTGTCGATCACGGACCTCAACACTGATCCGTGGAAATGACACTGGCCCGGCATGCCTGTCGTAGCGTGACTCCCTGACGAACCGGTGTGTGCACTCGCGACGCGGTCTCTGGTCCAGGCAACAGAGCGAGCCGAGCCCGGCGCTTCAGCCGTCGCCCTCACGCGATATCCCGCGGATACACGACGCCGTGCCCATAGCGTGCCCGTAAGACCGGAAAACCACGGTCAACAGCGGTACAAACCGACCCTCACGACCACCCAAGGAGACGACATCTGTACAGGTCAGCGACCCAGGGCGGCTTCGCCGCCCGCCGTGGGGCGGGTAAATGGGCAGGGCGGATGCCCCGTAGCCCTTGATCAACACGGCGCCGCGGGGTGGCAGCGCCGGAGGCGAGGTCAGCTACCTGCACTTTTGCCCGCGCCGGTTCGTATTTACGCGTCAGAGCCACAGAACCCGCCCAAGCGCCGTCGCTTCCCAAGCTGAGAGCGCGAGTTCGATTCTCGTCACCCGCTCCATGTGAAACCCCCAGGTCAGTGGCCCGGGGGTTCTTTGTTGTCTGGACCGGTGGGCGTGGGCTGGACCGGTGGGCGTGGGCGGCCCTTGTCCACTTGGTCAGGTGGCCGTCACGCTGACCGAGACTGGCTCAACCTGTGGTTGATGGTTCTGCGGGCGATGTGCGTCGAGATGCCGGGCGATCCAGATGGGCCACCACTGTGGCGTAGAACCGGTGCACGGCGTCGTCGACGCTGCGGATGAAGCCGGACTCGGCGCTGCCGCGGCCGCTGCCCATGCCCTTGAGGAGGGACAGCCGGAAACCGGTGATCTGCGTGCCGTTCTTCGGCAGCATGTCCCCCGGTTCCGGGCGCAGCCGTTCCAAGGTGCCCCGTGGTCCTCCTGCCTCGCCCTCGACCAGAGTCTCGACGTGGAGGTCGGCGGGAGCTTCGGCGAGACGTCGGACCAGCCGTTTCGCCCAGGTCAGGGGGTAGCCCGACGCCGGCGCCGGAATCTCGATGGAGGCGCGGAGTCTGCCGGTGCGCAGGTCGGCGGTGATCGCGAGAACTCCGGGCGTGCCCTCGATGCGCAGCTCCGCTTGTAGTCTTCCGTCGAGACAGAGCTGATCGGCCAGGCGCGACCGGCGTGTTCCGGGATCGGTTCCGCGCTTGGTGCGTTGAACAGGCAGCACCTTCTGGCCGAGTTCGCCACCGAGTGCGAGACAGACCTGGCGGACGAGTCGCTCCCAGCTCTCCACCACCTCAAGGGCGCGTGGATCCCCCTGGCACAGGGTCTCGTCGTCGATGCCGTTACGGACAGGGACCCACGCCGAGCCCATGTTCTGAAAGCCATGGCATCCGGAGTTCTCGTGCTGGAGGTAGTGCAGCAGTTCCTGGAGCAGCCAGGCGTGCGCCCGGTCGCCCACACCCTCGTGCCGGATCAACATCTGTGCCTGGTGGGCCACTTCGGCCCAGGACAGGTGCCACAAGGCCACTTTGTGCTTGCGCCGTCCGTCGATCCTGACATCGACCAGCGGGCTGCCCTCCAGCGCGACATCGTTCGACAGTGTGATCACGGCTTCGTAGCCACGCCGGGCAGCGATGTCCATGTACGCCTGCACCTGTTCGGCTTTGAGGGCGTTCCCGTTGGTCTTGGTCTCGACCAGCGCCGTCCACAGCTTGCCGGCCCGCTCGACGCGGATCACTCCGTCCGGGCGTCGTGGCGTTTCGCCGTACGGCAGCGATACCTCGGCGAACGTCTCCATGCGGCCCGCCGGCGCTCCGAACGCAGCGGTGAGCCTCCTGCCGAATTCCGGGATCTGCGCCATCACCGACAACAGCACCGACGTCGCCCGCGTTTCCCGGTCGCGGTCACTCTTGAGCGCGGACACCGGAAAGAGCCTGGCCTCCTTCCAGGACTCGTTCTCCGCCAGAGACTTCTTGACCTGCTTGGGCAGGGTGACCTTCTTCCTGGCGGTGCGGGGCCGTGCGGGCACCTTTCGCGATTCCGTTTCGTCATCGGGCCGCCGGGGCGCCGGGACGGCGTCCAGCGTCGCTCCCGGTTCGCTCTCGGTGGTCCGATGCGGCAGCGTGGCGTCCGCCGGCTCGTCGCTCGCTGGGCTGTCCAGCGCTTCCTCGGCCGCCGCGTCGTCCTCGATGTCGACGCCGAAGTCCGTCGCCAGACCTGCCAGACCCGCGTCGTAGCCCTGCCCCACGGCCCGGATCTTCCACTGTCCGCCACGACGGTAGAGCTCACCGAAGATGAACGCGCTCACCGAGCCGGGGTCATCGATCGCGAACCGTAGGAGGTTCTCGCCGGATGCGTCGGCCAGCGTCAGCTGCAGGTCGCCCAGCTCCCCGAAGTGAGCTCCGTCGTACCGGCTCGCGGCCACCACGATCCGATCGATGTCGTTCGGGACCACCGTCAGGTCAAAGCTGATCCGGTCCTTGCTGCCGCTCCCGGTGGGCGTCTTGCCGAGGAGTTGCACACTTCCGTCAGCGGCGACCGGATTGTTGTAGAAGTAGAAGTCGGCGTCGCTGCGCACCTTGCCGTTGACGTCCAACAACAGGACGGAGACATCCGCGTCGCCCTCCCCCGACGGGCTGGTCCAGTCCAGGCTCACCATCACGGAGTCGACACTCCCGCTCAGGGTCGTCAGACCTACGTTGGCACCCTTGATCAACTCGTACATTCCCCACCCCCAATAGGGCACGTCAGCCGCAAATCGCCCTGTCCTCGCCACCCACCGGGCAACGCAACGTGACGTGCCACACACTCACTGCTCAGCGGGACCTTATTACCCGACGAGCGCAGGCTGTGGCCGTTCGCAGATAACGCCGGCAGTCCAGCCCCGCGGGCTGCTACGCCGTAGGTACACGTCGAGATAAGCGAGGACAGCACCGCAGCGCCGGGCCCGTCGACCTCGTGGTGGCCGCCACGGCCGAATTGCAGGGGCTGACTCTCCTGCACCGGGACCGTGACTTCGAATGCATCGCCGCCGTCACCGGACAGGCGCACCAGTGGTACGGGCCCGACCCCGGCAAGTGAGCCGGTCCGGTCCCGCAACAGGCACACACTTCCCAAGCTGAGAGCGCGAGTTCGATTCTCGTCACGCGGTGTTCGGGTTACTGCACGTCCACGAAGTCGCCGGTCGCCTTGGTGGGTGGGGTGGTGGAGGTGCCCGCGAAGTTCCAGCGCCAGTAGCCGTCTTCGGATGCGGGCAGCGTCGTCGTCAGGTTGCCGGTGGTGGAGCGGGGCCGCCGCCGGAGTGGTAGGTGATGACCGCGTCGCCGTCCCGGTCCACGCCGGCCCGCACCATGCCGGAAACCGCCGTACTTCACCGATTCGACGCTGCCGCCCGCGGTCCGCGCCCCGCCTTCCGGTGGATGTGACCTTTATTGCGATGGTGGGATCGCGGGGCGTTCTGCGGTGTCACCTCCGTGGGCGACGGGGGCAGCGGGGCGGGGCTCATCGGCTGAGGTCACGGCGTTGGGGCCGGAAGTTACCCGGCGGAACACTGCGTCCGCGCGGATCAATATCTGTAGCCGTGAAGTAAGAAATAGGTGCGGTACGCGGCGAGTATTCCTCGACCGTCGGACACAGCGGATTTTCTTGACCCCACAGGACCCATCGCACCGTGCTAATGTCGATCTCAGTTGCAGGTGTGGTTGCCAGAAGGTTCATTTTCCTACGGGGTAATCAGCACGGCGACGTGGAATTCGCACAGTGCGAACTCCGTACTTCGTCTCCGAAGGAGAAATGACATGACTACTGGCACCGTGAAGTGGTTCAACGCGGAAAAGGGCTTCGGCTTCATCGAGCAGGACGGCGGCGGCGCCGACGTCTTCGCCCACTACTCGAACATCGCCGCCCAGGGCTTCCGCGAGCTGCAGGAAGGCCAGAAGGTGTCCTTCGACATCGCGCAGGGCCAGAAGGGCCCGACGGCCGAGAACATCGTTCCTGCCTGACACCGGCAGCAGCGCATTCTTCGCAGCTGGGGCCCGCACCTTGGGGTGCGGGCCCCAGCTCGCTGCATTTCAGGGCGCGGCCCGAGGCGCCCATCATCTCCGGCTCGTTCTCGCGATTCTCTGCGCCGTTCATTTTGCTGCGGAAATTCCTTGTTCGCGCCTACGTGCCCACATCGAGGAAGGTTCCGCTTGAACCGCGCACGCCCCGCACGCACCACCCGCACGACCCGTACGTACGACCGCTCCCGGGGTGCCGCCGCCCCGCGCTCCGAGGCTTCGCGGCGCTCCACGGGCTACCCACGCCGACAGACCGCGCCCCAGGGCGAGTTCGCGCTGCCGGTGACGGTCACCCCCGCGCTGCCCGCCGTCGAGTCGTTCGCCGATCTCGCCCTGCCGGCGCCGTTGCTGGCCGCGCTCGGCCACCAGGGCGTGACCGTGCCGTTCCCCATCCAGGGGGCGACCCTGCCGAACTCCCTCGCCGGACGTGATGTGCTCGGCCGCGGCCGTACCGGGTCGGGCAAGACCCTCGCCTTCGGCCTCGCGGTGCTGGCCCGTACCGCGGGCCGGCGCGCGGAGCCCCGGCAGCCGCTCGCGCTGGTCCTCGTCCCCACCCGCGAGCTGGCCCAGCAGGTGACCGACGCGCTCACCCCGTACGCCCGCTCCGTGCGGCTGCGGCTGGCCACCGTGGTCGGTGGCATGTCGATCGGACGGCAGGCGAGTGCGCTGCGGGGCGGGGCGGAGGTCGTCGTGGCGACGCCGGGACGGCTCAAGGACCTCATCGACCGGGGCGAGTGCCGACTGGACGACGTCGACATCACCGTTCTCGACGAGGCCGACCAGATGGCCGACATGGGCTTCATGCCCCAGGTCACCGCCCTGCTCGACCAGGTGCGCCCCGAAGGGCAGCGGATGCTCTTCTCGGCCACGTTGGACCGCAACGTCGACCGGCTGGTCCGCCAGTACCTGACGGACCCGGTGGTGCACTCCGTCGACCCGTCGGCGGGTGCGGTCACCACGATGGAGCACCACGTGCTCCATGTGCACGAAGCGGACAAGCACCGGACGACCACCGAGATCGCGGCGCGGGACGGCCGGGTGATCATGTTCCTGGACACCAAGCACGCCGTGGACCGGCTGACCCAGCACCTGCTGAACAGCGGTGTCCGCGCCGCGGCTCTGCACGGCGGCAAGTCCCAGCCCCAGCGCACCCGGACCCTCGCCCAGTTCAAGACCGGACATGTGACGGTTCTGGTGGCGACCAACGTCGCGGCCCGCGGCATCCACGTCGACAACCTCGACCTGGTCGTCAACGTGGATCCGCCGAGTGACCACAAGGACTACCTGCACCGCGGCGGCCGTACCGCCCGTGCGGGCGAGTCCGGCAGCGTCGTCACCCTCGTGACCCCCGGCCAGCGCCGGGGTATGAGCCGGCTGATGGCTTCGGCCGCCATCACCCCGCAGATCACCTCGGTGCGTTCGGGTGAAGCGGAACTGAGCCGTATCACCGGCGCCCAGACCCCTTCCGGCGTCCCTGTCGTCATCACCGCACCGGCTGCGGCACGTCCCAGCCGTACCGGGTCCGCCTCGTCCCGGGGCCACCGCGGCCGTCCCGCCCGGCGGCGCACGGCCGGTGAAGCGGGGCGGCGCGGGGCGCAGCGGCCGTCCGCCTTCGACGCGGCGGCCTAGCACTGCGCACGGGAAGAGTCACCCACCGCCGAAGGAGGCAGCTATGACACCGGTTCACACACCGCAGCAGCGGGCGGGTCACGCCCCCATGACCGTGGCCGACATGACCGCGGTCGACATGACCATGGCCGACATGACCGTGGGCGACATGACCGTGGGCGACATGACCATGGCCGACATGACCGTGGGCGACATGACCATGGGCGACATGACCATGGGCGACGACATGGACGCGTCCGGACCCCGGGTCCGGGACGACATGACCGTCGAGGTCGCCCTGTCCATCATGGCCGGCGCCAGGGTCGAGTACCTCCTTCTGTGCGACGGGGACGACCAGTGCACGGGCTCGGTCACCCGGGCCGAACTGGTGGCTCACCGCGGCAGTTCCACGTACACGGACCGGATCCGGCTCCGGGACGTCCTCGACGGCCCCTTCAGGACCAGGAGCGCAGTGCTGGCCTCCATGTGAGGACGGGCGGGAGACCGCCACCAGGATCCCAGTGAGGGCCCTGCCGACGCGCGTCGGCAGGGCCCTCACTGCTGTCTCGCTATCTGCTCCCCCGAAGGGCTGAAATCTACTCTCGCCAGAGTAGACATTGCGCTCCTGCGCGGTTAGTCTTTTTCTCGTTGACACAGTCGAGCGAAACCCGGCAGACACGAACTGCCGGGGTGGCAGTACATGAAATTCGCAGGTCAGTGCGGCTCCGGAGTCCCGAAGCCAATGCGTTCCCAGAACGGTGACGGGGCTGGGAGCCGCACTGGGCGGCTCGCAGGTCGAGGGGCCGCCAACAGCAGTACCGCAGTACCGGTAAGTGTTGGTTCAGAGGAAGAGCGGAGGAGCAGACGCCATCAGGATCGCCCGGTCCGCAAGCACTCGGCCCGGGTACCGCAAGACCCCGGATTGGAAGGTGGTCCCCGGTCACGCAGCCGCGATCCCCGCACCCCCCTGCTGCAGGGCTGGTAGCGGAAACAGAAGGTCGGCAGAGCATTAGGGCCGACAGATGGTGTTGAATTTCCTTCGGGGCCCTGGTGCCGTACGGCACCAGGGCCCCTCGACGCGTTGTACTACGAGGTGACATGACAGCAGATACCCCGCTCAGTGGCCGTCTGGACGACGACGACTACCCCGCTTACACGATGGGGCGGGCCGCCGAGATGCTCGGCACCACCCCGGCGTTCCTGCGAGCCATCGGTGAGGCTCGTCTGATCACTCCGCTGCGCTCGGAGGGCGGGCACCGCCGCTACTCCCGCTACCAGCTGCGGATCGCCGCGCGCGCCCGCGAGCTCGTCGACAAGGGCACCCCGATCGAGGCCGCTTGCCGCATCGTCATCCTTGAGGACCAGCTTGAGGAAGCGCAGCGCATCAACGCCGAGTACCGCCGCCGTGCCGGGCACGAAGCGCACCACGGTTCCCTTCCCGGATCCGGCTGATCACGTGGTACGGGCTGCGCGTCGACGCGCCCCGAACACGGAGAAGGACCCTGGGGCACGACGGTCGTCCATCTCCCGAACGTCCTGCCCGTAGCGTGCCCGTCAGCGCGGACCACCGAGTGTCGGATGGTGTCCAGGTCGCGGCGGTTCGTCTCGGGAAAGGGCCAGGGCGCACGCCAGGGAGAGCAGGGGCCACGGCGCTCATGAACCAGCCGCCCATGGAGGGGCTGTAGTTCTTGGGGATGCCCAGGTTGGCTCGGCGGTGGCCACGTCACCGATCTCGCCGTCGTCCGGCCCGCCGCACACCTGCCCCGGCTCCAGAAGGTCGGCGAGCCGGCGCACCACAGCACCGACAGCGGCCCTGGGAAGCGCAGGCGCGGGTCTCAGGGGGATGTCGTTCACCGGAGCAGCGTGAACACGCATCCATCGCGTCGACACCGTCTGCCCGACCGGCGGACAACAGCTCCGGATCAGGATGAGTCAGGCCGGGCCCACGCCTGCGCGGGCCCGGCCGGTTCGCCTCTGTGCGCCGGTCAGTGAGCCGTCAGAGCGGGCTCCCCGGCTCCTCCGGGCGGATGCGGCCTCGCCAGCCGGTTCCGGTGGCCGCGCCGCTCTCGACGTAGTCCTTGAAGCGGCGCAGGTCTCCCTTGACCCGGCGGTCGATCACGCCCAGGGCGTCCGCGCCCTTCTCGGCGACGCCGGTGGGTTCGACGTCCATCGTGAGTTCCACGCGGGTGTGGGTGTCGTCGAGCCGTTCGAAGCGGACGGAGCCGCGCTGCTGGGTGTCGCCCCCGATGGTCCGCCAGGTGATGCGGTCGTCCGCCAGCTGGTCGACGATCTCCGTGTCGAACTCGCGCCGCACCCCGCCGATGCTGGTGACCCAGTGGTTGTGCCGGTCGTCGAGCTGCCTGATCTCGTCGACGCCCTCCATGAAGTTCGGGAACTCCTCGAACTGGGTCCACTGGTCGTACGCCGTCCGGAGCGGGACCTCCACGTCGACCTTTTCCTTGACCGTGCTCATTGATCCTCCTGGTCCGCTCTTCGCTGTGCGTGTGCGAGGCACCGAGTACCCGGGAAGCCCGACGTGAAGACCGGACCCCGCCGTGATCCGCCGGGTGGGGTAAGGCCGGGGCACGGTGCCCGCCTGTGGGGCGGCCGCTGCGGTGTACTGCCGGGGGAGGTGGGCGATGGCCGTATCCGGACGGGCGTGTGGTCCCGCTGTTGCCGTGCTGCTGGCGGTCTGCGGTGTCAGCGGGTGCCCGCGGCGAGTTCGGGGGCGCAGAGGTAGCGGGGCAGGACCGAGAAGCCCGCGCCCGCGGTGACCGCCGTCAGGACGCCGCGCAGGTCGGGCATGGTGACGGCGGCCCGGCAGTTCAGGCGCTGCTCGAAGACGTGGCGCCAGTAGCGGCGGAGGATGGGGAGGTCCTCGGCGTAGGCGATCAGAGGGACGGTGTGGAGGACGCCCGGGCCCTCGGTGGTCACGCGGTCACCGATCCGGTCCGCCCATTCCGGCGCCGCCACCAGCACGAACTCCTCGTCGAACAGCGGGGTCGCGACGAGCGTCCGGCCGCGGGGGCGGGTGGTGGCGAGGACCAGGTCGTGGCCGCCCGCCCGCAGTTCGTCGAGGAGGGGATCCGTCAGACCGGGCGTGACCCTCAGCCGTACGCCCTCCGCGACCAGCGGGGCCAGCGCGGGCAGGACACGGAGGCGGAGGAGTTCGGCAGGACCGGCCAGGTGGACCGGGGCCGGCGGGCCGGCCTCGTCCGGGTCATGGCCGGTGGCCGCCAGCAGCGCGTCGAGCGGTCCCGCGACCCTCGCGGCCAGGTCGTTTCGGCGACCACTACAAGGTCGGTCCCAGCAGGGCCTGGGGCGGGGCGGACCGGCTGAACGTGCGGGACTTCCAGAAGTCGCGGCCGGAGCTGCGCGGGGATGCGGACGGCCACCCGGGACCCCTCACATGGCGGCTGCTGTTCTCGTGAGAACTTAAATTACTGAACCGTAACCTACCGGCTGGTATCCACTCGGGTGTTACCGGCGGTACGGTCCTGGCGAGCCCCTCACAGGCGGCCCCCGCACGCGCTCCGGACGACTGCGCGTGCGGGGGCCGTCGCACCACCGCACCTTCCTGCCAGCCGCTTCAACAGGAGGTTCGCCATGCCCGTACGCAGACGGCTCCTGGCCGCGAGCGTCATCAGCGCCGCCTGTCTCGGCGCCCAGGTCCTCACCGGCACCGCCGCGACGGCGGCCGACGAGGTCGTGTCCCGAGGCGTCACCATCCCGGCGTTCTACAACCCGCCCGTCACCCTGCCCGCCGCGGACGGCACCCTCGTCCGCACCGAGCCGCTCAAGCTGGCCCTGAGCCTGCCGAGCCTGAACGGCCCGCTGCCGGGCAGGGCGACCCGGCTGATGTACAAGTCCACCGACTCCAACGGCCGCCCGGTCGCCGTGACCGGCGCCTACATCGAACCCACCGCCGCCTGGAAGGGCGAGGGCCCACGCCCCCTGGTCGCCCTCGCCCCCGGGACCATGGGCCAGGGCGACCAGTGCGCCGCGTCCATGGGCCTGGAGCGTCCGCTCCGGCTCAACGGCGAGACGGTCTCCGTCGGTTACGAGGACCTGGCGATCTACCGCCTCCTCGCCACCGGTACGGCCGTCGTCGTCACCGACTACGCGGGGCTCGGCGCGACCGACCGGCTGCACACCTACGTCAACCGGGTCGACGAGGCCCACGCCCTGCTCGACGCCGCCCGCGCCGCCCGCAGCGTCGACGGGGCCTCGGTGACCGCCGGGTCCCGGGTGGGCCTGTTCGGGTACAGCCAGGGCGGCGGCGCGAGCGCGGCCGCCGCCGAACTCCAGCCCTCCTACGCTCCCGACGTCAACCTCGCCGGGACGTACTCCGGTGCCCCGCCCGCCGACCTGACCGAGGTCACCCGGGCGATCGACGGCAGCGAGCTGGCCGGCGCGCTCGGCTGGTCCCTCAACGGCTTCCTCCAGTCCGACCCGACCCTGAAGCCGATCGCGGAGGCCAACCTGAACACGGCGGGCAAGGCGGCGCTGGCCGACCTGTCGACGATGTGCGTGGGTGACGCGTTGTTCAAGTACGGCCGGGCCAAGAGCACGGCGTGGACGACGGACGGCCGCTCGGTCAGCGACATCATCGCCGCCACCCCGGCCCTGAAGTCCTTCCTGGACACCCAGCGCATCGGCACCCTGAAGCCCTCCACCCCGGTCCGCGTGGCGACCGGCGTCAGCGACGACCTGGTCCCCCACGCCCAGGCCCGCCGCCTGGCCGTCGACTGGTGCGCGAAGGGCGCCAACGTGACCTACGACCCCGTGATCCTCCCGAACACGGGCAGCCCCCTCCTCAACCACTTCGGCCCCCTGCTCACCGATCAGGGCGACGCGGTCGACTGGCTCACGGACCGCCTCGACGGCAGGTCGGCCCGCTCCAACTGCTGGAGCATGCCGCTTCAGCCCTGACGCGGCTCACTCCAGGCGGTCGGCAAGACCGGCCGCCTGGAACGCGGCCTCCACGTCCCTGCGCCCTTCCGTGAAGTGGTCCCAGCTGTCGCAGTGCACCGGCACGACCCGGCGGGCGCCGAGGATACGAGCGGCTTCGGCGGCCTGGGCGCTGTCGAGGACGAGCTGGGCGCCGTCGAAGAGGACCGGGAATCGGGGGGCGCCGGCGAAGAGGATCGCGGTGTCGACCGGCCCGAAGCGGTCTGCGATCTCCTTCACGGCGTCGAGAGAGGCGTTGTCACCGCTGACGTAGAGCGAGGGCAGTCCGTCGCCGGTCAGGACGAAGCCGACGACCTCGCCGGTGATGGGCTCCACCGCCTCACGCGGACCCGGCCCGTGGATCGCGGGCACGGCCGTCACGGTGACGGTCCCGCCCTCGGGCCGGTCCAGCTCGGCGGTCTCCCAGTCGGCCATCCCCTTGGCGTTGCCACCGAGCCGCCGGCCGCCGCCGGGGGTGGTGAGGGTGAGCGGTATGCCGTCCAGGAGGGCGCGGCCCGAGCGGTCGAGGTTGTCGGCGTGCTCGTCATGGGAGAGCAGGACCACGTCCACCGGGCCGAGGTCGGCCGGGGCGACGGAGGGCGGGGCCGTCTTGCGCAGGGTCGGGCGGCCGGGGTTCGGGTACTCGCCGGGGCCGTCGAAGGTGGGGTCGGTCAGAAAACGCAGCCCGCCGTACTCGAAGTAGGCGGTGGGGCCACCGAGGACGCGTACGGGCACAGCTGTGGACATAATCCATGCTCCTCACGGATGAGAGTTCGCCTATCCGTGAGAGACGGTAGACTGTTCTCACGGATGACCGCAAGGCGTACCATGAGAATCATGAACGAGACGCTGCCCCTCGCCCCGGGAGCGGACCAGTACCCGGCCCTCGACTTCGCCAACAGCGCCGTAGCCCTGCCGGGCGGCCACTACATCGACTTCCTGGGCACGGCCGAGGCAGCGGGCGCCTGGCTGACGGACCACGGCCTGGCCCCGGCGGACGCCGGGATCCGGGAGATGTGCGCGGCGCAGTTGCGGTCGCTGCGGGAGCAGATCCGGGCGCTGCTGGCGGCCCACATGGACGGGGCCCCGGCACCCAAGGGAGCGCTGGCCGCGGTCAACGACGCCCTCACCCGGGCCCCTGCCGCCTCCCTGCTGCACTGGGACACCACCCGGGGCCTGTACCGGGCCGCCGCCCACCCCACCGACCAGATCCTCGACCATGCCCTTGCCGCGCTGGCCACGGACGCCGCGGACCTCCTGACCAGCACCGACGCCGAGCGCCTGACCGCCTGCGGCTCCCCGCCCTGCAACCGGTACCTGCTGCGCCACGGCCGCCGGCACTGGTGCTCCACCCGCTGCGGCGACCGCGCCCGCGCGGCCCGGGCCTACGCCCGGCGGACCGGTTCCGCCGAGGAGGCGCTTATTCGGCGGAATCAGTGATAATTGGGGCATGAGTACGACGACGTTTGAACTAGCGGCCACCTCGAGTGAAGTACTCAACGTGATCGCCGCCTTCGCAGGCGGCCTGTTCATCGCCGGTGCACTGGTGTGGGCCGTGCAGTTCGGCATGCGGGTCATGGACCGGGAGCTTCCGCATCCCAGCCCCGAGGAGCAGCCGAAACTGCCCGAGGGCGGGCCGGTCCGCGAACTCAGGGAGATGCGGGAGCCGGACGAGGTGCCGCGGTCGGAGGGCGGCGAGCGGCTCATGCCGTACGACCTCCGGCACGCGAGCAGCAAGCGGGGCGAGGACCAGAAGCGCAAGCGCTGGCTGCCGGGGTCCAGTGGATCGTTCGGCAGCGGTGGTCTGGGACACGTCTGAGCTTCGCGGGCGAGTTGTCCGGCTGCCGGCCGGTGGCGGCCGGCCGCGCGGTTCCCCGCGCCCCTGGGGCGTCGCCGTCCCGTCGGCCAAGGGGCTGCCCCGCCGACCAGGGGCAGCCCCCCGCCGGGGGGAGTTGCCGCCAGGGAGGTCCGTGACGGACGCCCTTGCCATGACAGCCGTACGTCCAGTCCCCGGCGGCACGTCCAGCTTGGCCCCCGCCGAGGGGTGCTCCGGCACGGATCGGGGAAGATCCGTACACCTAATCCGGCACGGCCGATACCTACGTACGCGCCGCCGGGATCTCCGTACGCGAGGTGATCCCCAGCTTGGCGAGGATGTGCTCGACGTGGGCGTCCACCGTGCGCTTGGAGATCACCAGGCGCTCGGCGATCTCCCGGTTGGACAGCCCCTCCGCCACCAGACCGGCCACTTCCCGCTCCCGCCGGGTCAGCACATCGGCGGGCTGGCGCGGCCGGACCACGGGTGACCGGTCCCGCTCACCCGCCGGCACATCCGCGTCCGCCCGTACGGCGTCCAGGATCTGGCGGCCCGACATCCTGGCCCCCGTCTCCCGCCAGCGCTCGAACTCCTCCGTGCCCAGCGCGGCCCGTACCTCGTCGCGGACCGTGTCCTGCTCCTCCAGCAGCCGGGGCAGCAGGGTCACCGGGTCGCCGCTGAGGCGGCGTGCGTGCTCGGCGAAGCCGAGCAGCCAGCAGGCGCGGACCGGACGCTCATGGCGGGCCGCGTGCCAGGCCAGGCCCATGCAGGCGAGCGCGGCCACCAGCACCTCGCCGATCTCGCCCGCGGCCTCCAGCGCCCGGCGCAGCGGGTCGAGGGACTCCTCGTACCGGCCGGTCAGCGCCAGCACCATCCCCTGCGCGGCCAGCGTGGAGCCGTACAACTGGCAGTCGCCCGTGCCCTCCAGGTACCCGAGGCCGGTCCGGCACAGCTCGACGGCGCCCTCGGTGTCGCCGAGTACCGCCCTCAGCAGGGCGCCCTCGTAGTGGACGACGCCGATGCCCATCAGGTCGCCCGTGGCGACGATCTTCGCGCGGGCGTCCTCGAACGCGGCCAGGCTGCCTTCCACATCGCCGCCCAGCGCCGACAGCGCGGTCACATAGGCCCCCGCGAACAGCTCGACCCGGCTCTCGCCGGAGCGCCGGGCCACCTCCAGGGCCTGCGGGAAGCGGTCCAGTGCCGTCTCCAGATCGCCCGTCCACACCCCGCTCTCGCCGGTCATGAACAGGCCCCAGGCCCGCTCGGGGCAGTCCTGCGGGGTGCGGTCGAGGCACTTGTCGATCCAGTAGCGGCCCTCGGACAGGGTGCCGGCCGCCCGCCAGTGCGGCACGAGCCGGGACGCCAGCCACAGGGCGTCCGCGGTCAGGTCCTCCGTGGCAAGGCCGTACTCCAGGGCGGCCCGGACGTCGGCGATGTTCTCGCGGATCGCGCGGTGCAGCCGGACCTGGGCGGGGCTCACGAACTCGTCCCAGAAACGGCCCGCGAGGTCGTCGTAGAAGGCGAAGTGGCGTCGGCGTACGGCGTCCGCCGCGGGCCCGAGCATGTCGGTGCCGTACTCGCGGATGGTGTCGAGCAGCCGGTAGCGGCCGCCGTCCTCGCCGATGCGCTGGACGACCGACTTGTCGACCAGACCGATCAGCGCCTCCACCACCTGCTCGGGCGGCAGTTCGGGGTCCGCGCAGACCCGCTCGGCGGTGGACAGTTCGAAGGAGCCGGCGAAGACCGACAGCCGCGCCCACAGCAACCGCTCCTGGGGCGTGCACAGTTCGTGGGACCAGTCGATGGCGGTGCGCAGGGTCTGGTGGCGGCTGAGCGCGGTGCGGCGGCCGCCGGTGAGGACCTCGAAGCGGCGGTCGAGGCGGGCCACCAGCTCCGCGAGCGGGACCGCGCGCAGCCGGACCGCGGCCAGTTCCAGGGCGAGCGGGATGCCGTCGAGGCGGTCCGCGAGGGCGAGGGTGCGCTCACGGTCGGCGGAGGTCAGGGCCGGGCCGCCGGTCACGGCGGCCGCGCGCTGCACGAACAGCTCGACGGCGTCTTCGCAGGGCAGCGGCGGGATCGGTACGCAGTGCTCGCCGGGCACGTCCAGCGGCTGCCGGCTGGTGGCGAGGACGCTCAGCTCCGGGGCCTCGCGCAGCAGGATGTCGCAGAGCATCGCGCAGGCGTCGACGAGGTGCTCGCAGGTGTCCAGGACTATCAACAGCCGCCGCTGCCGCAGATGTTCGACGACGGCGTCCAGCGGGCTCATCCCGGACTGCTCGGGCAGCTCCAGCACCCCGGCCAGGGTCGCCGGGATCAGCTCGGGGTCGTGCAGCGCGGACAGCTCCACCAGCCGCACCCCGTCGGCGAACCGTCCGCCGGCCGCCCCGGCCGCGCGTAACGCCGTACGGCTCTTGCCCACGCCGCCCGGGCCGACCAGCGTCACCAGCCGGGACCGGTCCAAGGTGCCCTGGATCAGGGCGAGTTCCTCGGTCCGGCCCACGAAGCTGGTGAGCTCCACCGGGAGTTGTCCGCCGCGCCGCTGCCCGAAGCCGAATCCCATGCCGCCCCCGTGTTCGTCCCCGTAGACGTCTGCCACTCGACAAAGGGTAGTCATGGGGATGCCGAGCGTGAGCGGTCCGGGGAAAACCGGGATCAGCGCTCCGTCGACGTGCCCGCCTTGGCGAACGGCTTGCCGGGAGCCGTGGCGAGGGCCCAGATCACGAAGAAGTCGATCGCGACCATGAGGACCGACCAGGCCGGGGAGTACGGCAGGAACAGGAAGTGGGCGACCATGTTCAGGGAGGCCAGGAAGATACCCGTCATCCGGGCCCACCACATGCCCTTGAGGATGCCCCAGCCCACGACCGCGGCCAGTGCGCCCAGGCACAGCAGGATCACGCCCCAGCCGGTGAGGCTGATCTCGTAGACGTACTCGGTGACGCGGTCGTACACATCGTCCGAGGCGAGCGCGGAGATGCCCTGGAGGATCGCGACGATGCCGTTGACCATCATCAGGACACCGGCGAAGACCAGTCCGCCGGTCCGCCAGGCGGTGTCGGGCGGGGGGCCTTGCCAGCCGGCGGTGCCGGGGGCCGGTCCGGCCGGGCGGTTCGTCTCGCCCCAGACCGGGGGCTGCTGCCCCTCCTCGGCGGTCGGCGGCTTCGCGTGCGGCTGCTGGGTCATGGGCACGTCCCGTTCCTTCGGGGCGGGCGGCACCCTGCGCACCGTCCGCCGGTGACGTCGTCGCCTCCACCCTCCGTGGGGCCACGGCCGCCCACCACGGGGGTGGGCCGAACGGGTGAGCACCCGAACGGCCGAGTCCGTCTGGGCGGCCTCCCCCGCCCACGCCTCCAATGGACAGGTCAGCGCACCCACACGGCGACGGGGTTGGACCATGAGCGAGGCACCCGCGGCCTTCACCGAGCAGGACCACGCGGACCGCATGGCCCGGGCCACCCGGGACGCCATCGCCGCCGGGCTCGCGGGGCTGCTGGTCACCCCGGGCCCGGACCTGACCTGGCTGTGCGGCTACCGTCCGACCGCCGTCACCGAACGGCTGACCCTCCTCGTCCTCACCCCCGAGTCCGAACCCCGGATGCTGGTACCGGCGCTGGAACGCCCCGACGCCGAGGCCTGCCCCGGCGCGGGCGCGCTGCGTCTTTCGGACTGGCGCGACGGACAGGACCCGTACGCGGCGGCGGCCGGACTGCTCCGCCCGCACGGCCGCTACGGCATCTCCGACGCGACCTGGGCCCTGCATCTGCTGGGCCTCCAGGAAGCCCTGCCGCTGACCACCTACCGCGCCCTGACCACCGTGCTGCCGATGCTCCGCGCGGTGAAGGACGACCACGAGGTGGCCCGCCTGGCGGCAGCGGGCGCGGCGGCGGACGCGGCGTACGAGGAGATCCTCTCCGTACGCTTCTCCGGCCGCCGTGAGCGGGACGTGGCCGACGACCTGGCCCGGCTGCTGCGCGGACACGGCCACTCCCAGGTCGACTTCACGGTGGTCGGCTCGGGCCCGAACGGCGCCGACCCGCACCACGAGGCGGGCGGCCGGGTCATCCGGCGTGGCGACATGGTCGTCCTCGACTTCGGCGGCCTCCTCGGCGGCTACGGCTCCGACACCACCCGCACGGTCCATGTCGGCCCGGCGACGGACGAGGAACGCCGGGTCCACGACATCGTGCGCACGGCCCAGCAGGCGGCCTTCGAAGCGGTGCGCCCCGGAGTGCCCTGCCAGGAGATCGACCGGATCGCCCGGACGGTCATCGAGGGCGCCGGGTACGGCGAGTACTTCGAGCACCGCACCGGTCACGGCATCGGCGTCACCACGCACGAGCCGCCGTACCTCGTCGAGGGGGAGGAGCTGCCGCTGGTGCCGGGAATGTGCTTCTCGATCGAGCCGGGGATCTATCTGCCGGGGCGGTTCGGGGTGCGGATCGAGGACATCGTGACGTGCACCGAGGACGGCGGCCGGCGGCTGAACAACACCTCGCGGGAGATGGCGTTCGTGGAGTGAGGGCTAGACGCCGTTGACACCGTCTCTGGGCGGCACCGGTGTGCCCGTGCTGTCGGCCGTGGTCGTGGGCTGTCCGTCGACCGTCACGGCGATCTGGTCGCTCATGGCCGCGACCCCGTTCAGCGTGGCCGTC
Source organism: Streptomyces sp. P17 (assembly GCF_032436805.1). Lineage (NCBI taxonomy): Bacteria > Bacillati > Actinomycetota > Actinomycetes > Kitasatosporales > Streptomycetaceae > Streptomyces > Streptomyces sp. P17. Next base: position 56,655 of record NZ_JAVRBF010000051.1, read on the forward strand.
GCCTGGAGCAGGCCCGGGCCAGGGGCGAGCGGGAGGGCCGGGACGCAGGACCAGCTTCCGTCGGCGGTGGCGGTCGTGGAGCAGACCTCGTTCTCCAGGGCGTCCCTGACGGTGATCTGCGAACCGGGATAGGCGGTGCCGGACGCCTCCGGGCGCGCGGTCAGCGGTACGCCCGACAGGGGCCGCAACAGCGTCGGCGCGGGCAGGCCGACGGTGACCGCGCAGGAGCCCCGGTCCTTCGGGGCGCCCTTCGCGTCCGTCAGCACCATCGCGCAGCCGGTGAGCCGGGTGCCGGGGACCGCGTCCGCGGGCACGGCCAGCACGAACGGGAAGGTACGGCCCCGCCACGGCTCGTCCGCCGAGGGGCCGGTGAAGGTGTACGTGCCGCTGCGGCCGCCGGAGGCGAGGGCACCGCGGTAGCCGCGGTCGTCGAGGGGCGTGCCCGTGACGACGGCCGGTGCGGGGGCCGTCAGCGTCAGCGCCGATCCGGCGCCGAGACCCGGCCCGGCGTACCCGGCGACCTGGACGATGCCTTCCCGGCCGGGCTCGATGGTGGCGGCGCCCCACAGCTCGCGCCCGCTCTGCGCCGCGGCCTGCCCCGGCGCCCCCGACAGCACGGCACCCGCGAGCACGAGCCCGGACACGGTCTTGCTGAACCTGCTCATGGTCGGCAGAGCTCCTCGGACGGAGGGCGGGACAACTGCCTGCGATTCTCCCGGCTACCACCGCCGCTGACGTGTCCGGTTCGGCCGTACGGACGTCTCAGGTGAGCCAGACGGTCGTATCGTTCCCCAGTCGCCCGTCCGTCTCCAACGGCGAGCTGCTGATGACGACTTCCCCCGCCGGAAGCGCCACGGGCTGCCCCGACAGATTGGCGACACACCGCCATCCGTCGGACCTGGCGAACTGGAGCACGCCGTCCGGGCCGTCCTCGGCCCAGGTCAGGGACTCCCCCTCCAGCAGCTTGCGCCGCAGCCGCAGCGCCCGCCGGTACAGCTCAAGGGTGGACCCCTCGACCCCGTCCTGAGCCTCGACGGAGCAGCCCGCGAACCACTCCGGCTGCGGCAGCCAGGCACCGGATCCACCGAAGCCGTACGAGGGTCCGCCGACGGTCCAGGGCAGCGGCACCCGGCATCCGTCCCGCCCCTTCCGCACCCGCCCGGTCTGCTCCCAGATCGGGTCCTGGAGGACCTCCACCGGCAGATCGGCGACCTCGGGAAGCCCGAGTTCCTCGCCCTGGTAGACGTACGAGGAGCCGGGCAGCGCGAGCATGAGGAGCGTGGCGGCACGGGCCCGCCGCAGCCCGGCGGCGCGGTCGATGCCCGGTGCGGTACCGCCGGACAGCAGCCAGGCGTTCTCGTCCGTCCCCGGCGGGAGCATCAGGCGGGAGGTGTGGCGGACGACGTCGTGGTTGGACAGGACCCAGGTGGCGGAGGCGTCGGCGGCATGGGCCTGGGCGAGGGAGTCGCCGATGACGCGCTTGAGTTCCCGGGGGTCCCAAGCGGCCTGCAGATACTCGAAGTTGAAGGCCTGGCCGAGTTCGTCCGGGCGGGCGTAGAGGACGCGTCGGGCGCCGGGGACCCAGGCCTCGGCGACGGCCATGCGGGGCGGGGAGTAGGAGTCGAGGATCTTGCGCCAGTCGCGGTAGATCTCGTGGACCTCGTCGCGGTCGTAGCAGGGGTGGCTGCCGGGGGCCATCCCGGACAGGGCCGCTTCCCCGCTCAGCTCCGGATCGCCGAGGTCGCGCAGGGGCTCGGTGAGGTCCTTGGCGAGGGCGTGGGCGACATCGACGCGGAAGCCGTCGACGCCACGGTCGGCCCAGAAGCGCAGGGTGGTGCGGAAGTCGGCGCGGACCTCGTCGTGGGCCCAGTTCAGGTCGGGCTGCTGGGGCGCGAACAGGTGCAGGTACCACTGCCCGTCCGGCACCCGTTGCCAGGCGCTGCCGCCGAAGACGGACTGCCAGTCGGTGGGCGGGAGTTCACCGTGCGCGCCGCGGCCGTCACGGAAGACGTACCGCTGCCGGGCGGCCGATCCCGGCCCCGCGGCGAGCGCCTCCCGGAACCAGACATGCTGGTGGGAGGTGTGGTTGGGCACGATGTCGACCATGACCTTCAGGCCGAGCCGATGGGCCTCCGCGACCATGGCGTCGAAGTCGTCGAGGGTGCCGAGGCGTGGGTCGACGTCGCGGTGGTCGGCGACGTCGTAGCCGCCGTCGGCGAGTTCGGAGGGGTAGAAGGGGCTGAGCCAGAGGGCGTCGACGCCGAGGGCGGCGAGATGGGTGAGCCGTTCGGTGACACCCCGGACGTCCCCGAACCCATCACCGTCGGCGTCGGCGAAGCTGCGCGGATAGACCTGGTAGACGACGGCCTGGCGCCACCAGTCGGGGTCGCGGGACGAGAGGTCGGGCACGCGGTCTCCTTTGCGGTGCGGAACAGAGCGGCAACCAGAACTCTGTCCAGATCGAGCGCCGCCTATTGCCGCGATGCGCGTCAGACCTCCACGCGCCCGAGCCTCCGCACCTCCGCCAGCCGCTGTGCCCCGCGTTCCGTCGCCGCCCGGGTCGCTTCGGCCGGTACGTCGCCGAGGCCGCCGTTGGTGAGGACGATCGCGTCGTCACCGGCGCGGACCGCGGCCACGTCCAGCGTGAGGGTGGTTGCGTCGGTGGTGGTCAGGGTGATGCGCAGGCCCTGGCGTGCGTCGCCCACCTTTGGCAGTTCGGTCTCGGTGACCTCGGCGTACTCCGGCGCCCCGGTCGCGGTCACCGCCCTGAACTCGCCGCACTTCTTCGGCAGTGAGCTCAGCCAGGACAGGGTGCGGTCCTCCTTGGGCGGATGCGCCACGACCTGGTAGCGGATCTGGGCCCCGTCCCAGTCGTCGTCCAGGCCGGTCACCGCGCGCGTGCGGGCGTCGGGGCCGAAGAACTCCTCGGTGTAGAGGACGTCCAGCAGCCGTCGGCAGTCGGCCTTCTCGGTGCTCGCCTTGAGCAGTCCGTCCCGCCAGGTGGCGGCGCCCTGGGTCGCCGACCAGGGTTCGCCGAGGTCCGCCTCGGTGATCAGGGCCGCCCGGGCCTGCGCCTCGGTGAGGGCGGGAGCGGACGCCGGGGCGGCGGTGGTCGCCGACGCGGTGGGGGAGGCGGAGGCGGAGGGCTTGGCGGTGGTGTCCGATCCGTCGGCGCCGCAGGCGGTCGCGGTCAGCAGGGCGCCCAGGACGAGGGCTGGGGCGGTGAGAACGCGGGGCATCGTGTGGCCTCCTGGGGCGCGCCATGATCGAAGCGGGTGCTTTCAAGGCACCACCGCGCGGGGCTGTCCACCAGTGCGCCGGTCCGTCCGGGTGAGCGGGCACGTCGTACGGCCGGGAAAACCGTTCGCCCGCCGCGGCCGCCCGCGCTACAGCCGCCCCATGCAGGGCGCTGCTGCCGGTGGCGGACGCGCAGCTGGAACAGGCGGCCGAGGTCGTACGGCGGGCTCGGGCGGGCGGGCTGCGGGCCGGGCTGTCGGGTCCCGGTGACGGACCCTCGGTGCCCGGATCCGGGCGGCCCGGCTCGTGCCGTTCAAGGCGGTGATCGGCGACCGGGAGGCCGACGGCGACTGGCGGCCGTACGGCTGCGGGACGGCCGCCGGCCAGGGGCGGTGCCCGTGGCGGAGGTGCTGCGCCGCGTCGACGCGTGTGTGCGGGCTCGCGGGGCCGAACTGTGGGCCGCCGCGTAAGGTCGGTGGGGTAGCGACTGTCGAGGGCAGGGAGTCCCCGTGACCGGTCAGCCCATTCCGGTGCTCATCGACTGCGACACCGGCGTCGACGACGCCCTGGCCCTGCTGTTCGCCGTACGGCATCCGGGTCTCGATGTACGGGCGGTGACCTGCGTGGCCGGGAACACCGATGTCGAGGGCGTCGTACGCAACACGCTGACGGTGCTGGAGCACGCCGGGGCCGGGGACATCCCGGTCGCGCGGGGCGCCGAGCGCCCGCTGATCGAGCCGGTGCGCACCGCGAGCCATGTCCACGGGCAGGACGGGATGGGCGACCTGGGGCTGCCCGCGCCGACCCGGCGCCCGGTGGACGTGGACGCGGTGACGCTGCTGCGCCGCGAGATCCTTGCCGCGCCGAGTCCGGTGACGCTGATCCCGACCGCGCCGCTGACGAACATCGCGCTGTTGCTCCGTACGCACCCCGAGGTGGTCCGGAACATCGAGCGGATCGTGTTCATGGGCGGGGCGGTGGCGACGGGGAACGCCACGCCGGTCGCGGAGTTCAACGTGTGGCACGACCCGGAGGCCGCGGCGGTCCTGCTGACCGCCGGGGTGCCGATCACGATGTACGGTCTGGACGTGTTCCAGCGGGTGCTGGTCCCGGCGGCCGATGTGCAGCGGCTGCGGGCGAGTTCCGAGCCGCGGCTGCGCCTGGCCGGCGAACTCCTCGCCCACCGCGACCCGGCCACCTCCGGCGACCCCACCCCCGCCGGCGGGCTCGGTGACGCGGGGGCGGTCTGCGCGGTGGTCGACCCGGGCGGTATCAGCACCGAACTCCTGCCGGTGGAAGTCTCGTTGGCCCCGGGCCCGACCCGCGGCCAGACGATCGTGGACCGGCGGCCGCGGCCCGGGGAGGCGGAGATCCACCACGGTGAGCGTGAACAGCGGTTGGTGGACGTGGCGTTGGACGTCGATGTCGAGCGGTACGTGAAGCTGTGGCTGTCGGCGGTGGAGGGCGTCTAGGCCCGTACTTCGCAGGTCGCCGAAAAGGTTCTCCGCATCGGCCTCACGGCGTCCGATCTCGACCGGGCCGGACCGAGACGGCCATCGCTGCTGCGGTTCCGACCGGCGAGCGATCAGCTACGACCGCTTGGTCTTCACGATCGGGTGACCTGCGAAGTATGGGTCTAGGGCCGGCTGCCCCGGACGCCCCCCGGTTGCCCTAGGCGCGTGACGAGCGGCGCCTGCGCGTCGCCACCACGATCGCGCCGCCGCACGCGAGGAGGACGGCCGCGCCGATGGTGATCGGCAGGGTGCTGCTGTCCGCGCCGGTCTCCGCGAGGTCACCGTCGCCGCCGTCGGGGGAGGGCGCGGCGGCGGGGGGCGTGGTGGTGGCGGGGGTCGGAGTCGGGGCGGACTCGGAGGGGGGCTCGGAGGGGGGCTCCGTGGCCGGGGTCTCCTCGGCCGGGGGCTCGCTCGCCGGCGTGGACTCCTCCGGCGTGGAGGGGCTCGCCGGAGGCGTGGTCTCCGGAGTCTCCGGCGCCGTGGTGCAGTTCTTCGTCCCGCCGTTCCAGGCCGCGATCAGCTTGTCCTTGATGACCGGACGGTCCGGGCCCTTGGGCACGTCCCCGTGGACGAAGCCGTCGTCGGCGTCGAGTTCGCCGTCGAACTTCACCGCGCCGCGGTAGAGGTCGATCTGCGCGAAGCAGCCCGCGTCGGGCACCGCGATGTCGAGGGAGTCGGTCTGGCCGGGCTTGACCGTGACCGTGTCGAAGTCGACGAAGATCTGCTCGCCGGAGGTGGCGAACGTCGGGCCGTGGGCGAGGTAGGAGGCCAGGGAGGCGGTGCAGGTGGCGGCGTCGCCTGCGGTGCGGACCCGGATGTGGACCTTGCCGTCGTCGGTCGGCTTGAGGTTCTGGTCGTCGACCTTGACGGAGTCGTAGAAGTTCGTGCCGTCCAGCGAGAACTGGCAGCGGTCGGTGGCGGTTTCCGTACCCGCCCCGGTACCGGGCTGGTACTGGCCCCCCGACTTCCAGCCGTCGCCCCCCGGTGTGCCGTGGGCGAAGGCACCGGAGGCTGCGGCGACACTGGCCGCGCACAGGGCGAGCGACGCGGCGCCCGTCCCCAGCAGGCGGCGCGCGATGACACGTCTCGCTATGGACATGCGGTTCCCCATCTTGAGGTGAGCAGAACCCGGATGACGGCAGGCGGGCAGCGCGCATCGACGGCGGGGCCGTGCCGTGCCGGGGTGGTGGGCGAAGAAACACTGGGCTCATCGGTCGTATGTGCCACAGCGCGAGGCCCATGGTGGTGGCGCCGCTGATCCCTGTCAACCTGCGGGAATGCAGGTTGAATTCATGCCTCCACACCAAACCGCCACACAGGGAATCTTCTGCTCCGCAAGCTCGTGCGGCCCCGGCCCCTCAGTCATCCGCCGCCGGCCCCGCCCGGACCACCGCCTGGTCCCCGTGCGGCCGGCGGCGGCCGATCAGCGATGACTCCCATCGAGATATCGTGGTACGTCGAATCACAGCGACCTCGATGGTGGCCCCATGCACGCGACCGACCCCGACCCCGACGACCTCGTCGGCGTCTTCAAGGCGCTCGGCAACCCCGTCCGGCTCCAGATCATGCGCTGGCTCAGGGACCCCGAGGAGCACTTCGCCGCGTACGAGCCGATCGCCGACCGTCAGGTGGTCGGGGTGTGCGTCAGCCATATCCAGGCGAAGTCGGGGCTCGCGCAGTCGACCGTCTCGGGGTACATGGCAACCCTTGAGCGCGCGGGTCTCGTACGGTCCACCCGCGTGGGCAAGTGGACGCACTACCGGCGTGACGAGGGGCGGCTGAAGCAGCTCGCCGGGGTCATCGACCGCGCCTTCTGAACCATCACACCGCAATCACATCGACACATCGCGATACTGCGATATGATCTGGGCATGCTGACGACCACCCGGCACGCCCCTCATCGTCCACGCCCACCCCGAGCCCGGCTCCTTCAGCACCGCCCAGATGCGCACCGCCGCCGAGGCGCTGAAGGACTCCGGGTACTCCGTCGACGTGATCGACCTGTACGCCCACGACTGGTCCCCGGTGCTCGGCCGGCCGGAGTTCGAGCCGGTCGAGGGGCTGTTCAAGCCGCAGGCCGAGCAGATGCGCGCGGCCAGGGACGGCACGCTCCCTGTCGACGTGAAGACGCATCTCGGCCCGCTCCTCGCCGCCGATCTGCTGGTCCTGTCGTTTCCGCTCTGGTGGTTCTCGATGCCCGCCATCCTCAAGGGCTGGATCGACAGGGTGTTCGTGATGGGGGAGGTCTTCGGCGGCGGCCTCGGCCTGTTCGACCGCGCCGCCCTCAGCGGGAAGCGGGCCCGGCTCCTGCTGACCACCGGCGGCTCGGCCGACGCCTTCCGCGCCGAGGGCGGCGAGTTCGGACCGATGGACGACTTCCTGTTCCACATCCACCGCGGAATGCTGGAGTTCGTCGGCTACGAGGTCGTCCCCCCGGTGGTCACCCACGGCCCGGCCCGCATGAGCGACGAGGAGCGCGGCGCGGCACTGGACGCGGTGCGGGACGCCTTCGCCGGTCTCGGCGTCGGCTAGCTCCCCCGCGGGAACCGCAGCCGGTGCTCCACCACGTCCCCCGCGGCGCGGCACTGGACGCGGTGCGGGACGCCTTCGCCGGTCTCGGCGTCGGCTAGCTCCCCCGCGGGAACCGCAG
>NZ_JAVRBF010000554.1:0-307 GCF_032436805.1 Streptomyces sp. P17
GAAGAAATAACCGTGATCTCTGATTGCTGCAAGTAATCTGTGGTCGAGAACAACAAAAATATGATTGGTTTTATTTTGTGAGGTTCCTTTTCTCTTGTTTTTCATCGGATCGTGAACAAATCTTATATCTTGGATAAACCGAACCACTTTTCTATCAATACATTTTCCATGCTCATCTTTTTCTTCGACAAGAAGAAATGCGCTCAATAACTGATTTAGCCGTCTTTCGATGATCCTGTAATTCGATGGGTGGGGCTCTAAATTTAAGTTATTCGCCAGCTCGTAAAGGCTTGAAGATAGCACCACT
>NZ_JAVRBF010000555.1:0-307 GCF_032436805.1 Streptomyces sp. P17
CGTCGCCACCGCGAGCACGACCGTGCCCGCCGGCACCGCGTCGCCGAGCTTGGCGAGCAGGTCGTCGTGACCGACCAGCACCGTGGCGCCGCAGTCGCGCAGCACGTAGCCGATCTCGTCCGGCGTGTTGTGCCAGTTGATCGGCGTCGCGTAGGCGCCGATGGTTTGGGCCGCAACGGATGCTTCGAAGAAGGCGAAGTCGTTGCGGAGCAGCAGCGCGACCGACTGGCCCGGCGCGACGCCGGCGTCGGAGACGGCTCCGGCTCGGGCGGGGGCGTGCTGCCGGCGGGCGGGGGGGGGCTCGGGG
>NZ_JAVRBF010000556.1:0-306 GCF_032436805.1 Streptomyces sp. P17
TGTCAGAAGACAATACAGATTGCGTCCATCAATTCATTCATGACCTCACAACAGCTTATGAAGAGCTTGTGAAAGAGGGAGTGATTGATGGATATGAACCAGAAGATTTTGATAATGAATTCACACGAGAGCTGAAATCCTTGGAAGATAGTGCTTATCGAGAGCAAGAGATTCAGGCTGAATTAGAGTATTGGCAGAATTATTGATGGAGGCATTATGAACAAGATCACTTGGCTGTTTAGTGAATATCGGCACTCTCGTAATTCTCTGGAAGAAGAGATTAATCGAGTGAAAGATTTACTTAGG
>NZ_JAVRBF010000557.1:0-306 GCF_032436805.1 Streptomyces sp. P17
TCGACAATTGCCGGGTTGTTCTTCGCCTGTGCAGCGTCCACGGCTTCGCTTTCAGTGTCATAGGGCGTCTTGGACAGCGGATTGCCGCGTGCATCGCAGACATACCATTTACCGTCAATATTGGTCGTCAGGTGCGTTGAACCGGCCACGGTAACGGGCAGGCCGTCGCGCATTTCGCCACTCTCCACAATCGGGCCGCCTGTGGCGTTGGGATCGCGTGTCATGGTGCGACGGTCAACCGGGTTGCTATTCGTCTTGTCAGCGTCATGTGTTGGCATTTGAGTGTCTCCTATAGGGTTGCAGCAC
>NZ_JAVRBF010000203.1:0-903 GCF_032436805.1 Streptomyces sp. P17
GCGGATGAACAGGCCCGCCGCGATGCCCGGATCTGGTGTCTTGATGCGGTCGAGCTGTTCTCGATCGAGAACGGGCTGACGAAGAAGCCCGCCGATCTGACCTGGGCTGCGGCCTATAACGCGGGCAACATCGAGGCGCCGGAGTGGGTGCGTGCAGTTATTGCCACCGCCTCGCGTGAGCAGCTTCGCACATGGCGCAAGCGGCGCACCACCGAAGGCGACGACGCCCTTGCCCGCGATGATCGGGGCCGCAAACCGCTGCTTGATACCGCCCTTGATGGCGAGGTCCGGTCCTTTTGTCTGGCGGTCATGGCGGCAAAGCCCTTTGTGAAGGCCAAGCACGTCCGCGCCGTGGTGTTGGATCGCTATCGCGCCCGGTTGGATCGCGAACCCTCCGTCCGCGACGTTCAGCGCGCCATGAAGCGGTGGGAGGTGGAGTTCCGCAACGAGCTTTTGCGCCTGCGTGACCCTGACGCCTATCGCTCGAAAGTCGAATTCTCGGCGGTCGGCTCGACCACGGCCGAGCATCTGAATGAACTTTGGCAGATCGACGCTTCGCCCGCCGATGTGATGCTGAAAGGCAAAAAGCGCCACTCGATCTATATGGTGGTGGACATCTTCAGCCGCCGCACAAAGATCTGGGTGACGCAGACCCCGCGCGCCTCGGCGGTGGGCGCATTGATCCGGGCGTGTATCCTGGACTGGGGTGTCCCGGACACAATCAAGACCGACAATGGCAGTGATTTCAAGGCGCGGGCGACCGAGCGGCTGTTCTCGGCGCTTGGGGTGAATGTCGAAGTTTCGCCGCCATATGACCCCAAAACCAAGGGCAATGTCGAGCGTGTGATCGGCACGTGTCAGCGCGATCTGGCGACCTGCCCCGGCTTTATCGGTCACTCGGTG
>NZ_JAVRBF010000558.1:0-304 GCF_032436805.1 Streptomyces sp. P17
CTATTATATTTAACCCCCTCTATAACAACTTTCCTGCCTGCTCTGGTTTTTTTAATGTAATAATCAGGTTGCTTACCTGTTCTTTCAAACTCAACAATCTCTTCTAACGAAGCCCCTTTCTGTAGCTTGTAAAGAAGATCATTCCTTGTTTGAGTTAGATTGTTTTCCCTAATGAAAGAGTTCGCATTATTGTAAACAACACCATGACATATATAGTCTGACAACTCGCCACCGTATATTTGCTTATCAGTTGCTCCCTTCCCTCTCTGCATCAATACATACTTTATTGACCTCCCTGACTTCT
>NZ_JAVRBF010000559.1:0-304 GCF_032436805.1 Streptomyces sp. P17
GTGCAATTGTCACTAATTTTAATATTGTATCGAAAGAGGTCGATGCTTTATCTGTTTCTGTTGAGCGTCCTTTTATTGTGAGAAACACAGCAAAAGAAAGCGTATGTAGACAACGCTTCGACATTGCCCATGAAATCGGACATCTCGTAATGCATGAAGGCATTGTCACTGGTGACAGAACTACTGAAAATCAAGCCAATCGGTTTGCAAGCGCTTTATTACTCCCAAGGCCAATGATGCTTAAGCTATATCCTCGCCCAAATGGTAATAGGCTAGACTGGAAGGGGATGAGGGAATTCAAATT
>NZ_JAVRBF010000204.1:0-901 GCF_032436805.1 Streptomyces sp. P17
CTTTCTGATCAAGATTTATAAGGCGTATGCGTACCAGCTTCATGTTTTCTTCGATGATGTGCTGACGAAGTGATTTCTTCGGAGCATCACCAGAAACAGTGGCAGCAGGCGTTGCAGCGACCGGAGTAGCCGGTTTGTCAGAGCCTTCAGCAAGCTTCATATCGATGAGAGCTTCGAGGTAATCTGCCGTAACGTCCGGCTTGTACGCGATACCCATGATGTCAGCACGGCCCTTCATGATGGTAAGCTTGTCCACCTTGGGGGTTTCAACATCATCGGTTTCTTCAGGAGCAGACGGAATTTCTTCAGTAGGAACCACAGGAGCAGAAGCAGCTTTCGGAGCTTCCTTCACTTCTGGTTCAGCAGCCTTCGGGGCTTCGGGCTTCTTAGCCGGAGCTTCCTTGGCAGCATCCACTTTGTCCTTCGTCGTTGCAGCGGTTGCTGGCTTGGCAGCAGGCTTTTCCTTCTCAGGAGCAGCAGGAGCGATATTCGCAAAGAGTTTATCCGACATATTACTTGTATACCTTAGTTGGGTAATACAGGCAGGGGGAGACTAGCTCCCCCATCCCATATTACATCTTAGATCGGTGCGACGGTCTTCACGAGTGCCAGACGCTCAGTGCGCTTGGCGAGGAAGCCGTAGTACCACTTGATGGACGAGAAGCCCGTTTCGCCGTAAGGATCGTTACGGTCAGCAGTTTCCTTGCCCGGCATCTTGGTAAGAATGTCGAACTTGAAGACTTCACCATCAGTCTGGAAACCAATGGTCGAGAAGCTTTCAGCGCCGACAACGAGCATTGGGAACACGTCATAACGCTCGACGTTACTGACAGTCGTGGTCTGGTAGCCCGGATTAGCCGCAGTGGCTTCCTTACCGGCACCTGCCCACTTCTGCATTTCC